>JBJOKO010000024.1:0-15033 GCA_046046035.1 Bacteroidota bacterium
TTGCAGCATTGAATAGTGTGAATGTATTTCCTGAATATCTTAGAATACCTCCTCCCTCTGAAACAGCCCATACATCGCCATTTGAAGAAACATCGATAGAAATTATGCGATTTTGTGTAAGAGGTGTATTGGACGAATTATAAGTTGTCCAAGAAGTTCCATTAAACAACACCAAACCTTCATCTGTTCCGATCCAAACGCTACCATTGGTTTGTTCTGCCAACGCGTTGATGTTATCATTAGGCAACGCCACATTGAATGAATTGTATGAAGACCAAACACCATTTACAAGAGCATTAATTCCGCTTGAATGGCCAATCCATAAATCTCCATTAGACCGAGATAAGACAGCCTTAATGTCATCAGCAATTATATTCGAATTCGACGTGGTGTAGCCCGTCCAAATCAAGGACTGCCCGTAACTGTGACTTAACAATAAAACAAACAGAAATGTAAATAGAGTTCTCATTGTATGTACTTGTGATTTAAAACCAAAACTAGTATCGTAACAAAATCTGGTATCGGCATAGTAGTTATATTTTGATTAAAACATTTTCAATAAAAAACAAACGTGTTAAGCACGGGTTAATCAATTCCATTCGGAATCTTATGCTGCAGCTGTTCAAAAGCCCAACATCTTGTTATCTATAACAAAATCGTAATACGCTCCATTACTCGCTGCGTGCTTGCTGAAATACTTTTGAACCCAAAGAGAATATTATGTCTAAGAAGTACTTTTTATCAATTTTTATCTTGCTCGTTTCTATAGTCAATGGACTTAGTCAATCAGGAATGATTACTGGTGTTGTGGTTGACTCCACGCTCAATGAAACAATTGTTGGCGCCAAAGCATTTATAGAAAGCAGACAAGCAGGAGCATATACAGACCTTGACGGATCTTTCAAGATACAGAATTTGCCAAGTGGAAAATATACAGTTCAAATTTCATTTATAGGATTTCAAACTAAACTATATAATGATGTAACTGTAAAAGATGGATTTGCGACTTCTCTTGACACCATTTTTATGACCACAGGAGATCTGAAGGTTATTGAAATCGTTTCTACTAAAATCACAAATTCTGCTACGGCGGTTATTGTTGAAGTTAAAGAAAGTGAATCAGTGGCCAATGGTATAAGTGAAGAACAAATTAAGAAAAGTCAAGATAATACTGCTGCTGAAGCACTAAAACGTGTTCCGGGTATAACCCTTGTGGATAATCGTTTCGTAATGGTACGTGGTCTTACCGAACGTTACAACAATGTACTTCTGAATAATTCATCCACTCCCAGTTCTGAGTCAGATGTAAAAGCCTTTTCGTTTGATATCATTCCATCATCTGTAATTGATCGAATGTTGGTATACAAATCTGCATCGCCTGATCTTCCGGGTGAGTTTGCAGGTGGTGCGATTAAAATTTATACAAAATCAATTCCTGATAAAGACTTCGTCAATATTGGATTTTCTCTTTCATACAGAGGTCAAACAACCTACGAACCATTTTTAGAGCAGCAGTCTGGCAAATATTCTTGGCTTGGCTATGACGATGGCACATATAAACTTCCATCTGGATTACCTGAGGATATTGGAAAAATTGTTGATTCTGATGAAATCGTTAAATACAATAGCTATTTCAACAACACTTGGTTGACCACGGAAGGAATGGCATTGCCCGACAAGCGTTTTAGCTTTAGTATGGGAAAGAAAAAACAATTTGGCAAAAAGAACCGTGATTTCGGAAGTATTACGTCAATTACTTATGCGAATACTAGAGCTGTAACATCAAGTACTCGTGAATTGAAGTATCCTGAAATTGAAAGTACCTCTCCTGTATTTCGATTCAATGAATCTAATTACAATCACAGTGTAAGAATTGGTATTTTACAAAACTTCTCACTTCGTTTGAATAAACAGAACACAATCCAATTCAAGAATCTGTATAATCATATTGGCGTAAATCAGTTCTTATACAGAGATGGATATTGGGATGACATTCTTGCTAATATGCATGACTACACTTTGTCTAACCAATTCAGAGGGATTTTCTCATCACAATTGCTTGGCGAACATGAAATTGGATCGAGTATTAAATTCGATTGGATAGTAAGTTATTCTTCTACAAGAAAAAACGAACCTGACACGCGCAGATACCGTCAAATCCGCAATGCCGAAGCTTCAGATGACGCACCATATTACAATCAAATAACCTATAGTACTGCTGCATCAGTAGTCAATCCATTTACATTAGGAAGACTGTTCTCAGAGACAAATGAAGACATGAAAGTGGGTGGTTTCAATTTGAGCTATGAACCAGTATTTGAAAAACTACCGAACTTCACACCTAAAGTTAAAGTGGGAACATATTTTGAAAGAAAGGATAGAGATTTCTATGTGCGCAACTTTGGATTCAACACTCAAAATATCGCCTTACAAAGCTTGTCACTCACAGATCTGTTTGCTGACGAAAATTTCCAAGATCATGCAACTGGTCTGAACATAGGTGAAGACACTCGTCCAGATTACAAATACACAGCTTACAACCAACTTCTAGCCAACTACATTAGTTTGTCATTACCAATCAAGAAGTTTAACATCATTGGTGGAGTTCGTGTAGAAGACAATACACAACATTTGGAGAGTCTTTCACTTGATGTGAATCCTGATGGAAGTTTCAAGCAAGTAATTGTAGACAACCCAATATTGTCTGTTCTTCCATCGGTTAACATCAACTACAACTTCAGCGAAAAGTCACTTATTCGCGCGGGGTATTCGAAGACAATCAATAGACCAGAGTTTAGAGAAATATCACCTCTTGCCTATTTTGATTTCAATTTGTTTGTTGTTAATGAAGGTAATCCTGATCTTAAAACTCCTTCTATAGAGAACTATGACTTGCGTTATGAATTCTATCCAACGCCAGGAGAACTTTTGTCGATTGGTGGATTCTACAAATCATTCAAAGATCCAATTGAGGCTTACTTCCTTATTGCAACCAATCCTTCATTCTCTTACCTAAATGCGAACTCTGCAGAAAGCTATGGTATTGAAGCTGAAGTTAGAAAGAACATGGCGAGCGTTTTTAATGATCGCAGAATTATTAAGGATATTGATGTAGTTTTCAATGGTGCATTGATTAAAAGTCAAGTTAAACTTGCTTCAACACTTCAAGACCAAGCTACGGAGCGTCCAATGTTTGGCCAATCTCCATACATACTGAACTCTTCATTGCAATACAACAACGACACAACAAACTTATCGATTGCGATAACACATAATATTATTGGTCGTCGATTATTCTTGGTAGGAAATATCGATCGTCCAGACGTTTATCAAATGCCTCGTCATCAACTAGACCTAACTGTAACTAAAACTTTCAGAGAAAACATAGAAATTAAAGCAGGGGTAGCTGATATGTTGAATGCTACTGCTTACTTCACGCAAGATTATAATAAGGACGGCAAGTTTGAGACAACAGGAACAAACGATGCACAATTCATGACACAAAGAAGAGGAGCTTACTTCACCTTCGGAATTACCGTAAAACTCTAGTTCTAAGAATGACATATTCTGTAGTTACGCCTGCGTTAAGCAGGCGTTTCTATTTTCTGTAGTTCGGCGAACAACTTCATAATAGGTTCTTTACAAACCGCATAAAAAAGCCAATTTTATTTAAACTATTATAATACTGCCATAATTCGTTTCAGGACATCAAAGCACACATTTGTACCATCAATTTCTATAAACAAATAAATCAAAATGAAAAAAGTTTTACTACTTGCAATTTTGGGTTTGATGATCAGCTTCTCAGCTAAATCACAAATCACTTACTTGTCTGACAACGGTGCTGGTGACACTCTTTACCAAGTATCGGGAACACTTGTTGGAACTGGAACAGGTCTATACAAGAACATCTACTTTCAAAAACACAATCAGTATCTTTTGACTGGTTATGTATTCGTTGACAGCTTGTCAATTTTGAACATTCCTGCTGGAACAGTTATCAAAGGTGACAAAGTAACTAAAGGTACTTTGATTATTAAGCGTGGTGCTAAAATCAAAGCATTGGGTACTAACACAGATCCAATCATCTTCACTTCTGCTCAACCAATCGGACAACGTGCTGCTGGTGACTGGGGTGGACTAGTTATTTGCGGTTCTGCTCGCAACAACATCGGAACAAACGTACAATTGGAAGGTAACTACGGTGCATTCCACGGTGGTACTAACGATGCTGACAACTCAGGAACAATTAAATTCGTTCGTATCGAGTTCGGTGGTATCGCTCTTAATCCAAACCAAGAGATCAACTCATTGACACTTGGTTCAGTAGGTAGCGGTACTGTTCTTCACCACATCCAAGTATCTTATGCTGGTGATGATAGCTACGAGTGGTTCGGTGGAAAAGTTAACTCACGTTACCTTATCGCTTACAATGGTGTTGATGATGATTTCGATACAGACAATGGTTTCAGCGGTTTCAACCAATGGGGTATTGGTCTTCACAATGATCCAAACATTGCTGACGTTTCTAAAACTAACGGTTTCGAATCTGACAACAACTCTTCTTCATCTTCAGCTACTCCAAAAACTACTGCAGTTTTCACTAACTACGCTATGTTTGGTCCTTCAGCTCCAGGTGTAACTACTATCAACTCTAACTTCCAAGCTGGTGCTCACATCAGAAGAAACTCTGAACTTGGAATCTACAACTCTATGTTTGCTAACTGGCCTAAAGGTTTGATCGTTGATGGTGCTACAACTATCGCAAACGCTCAAAACGGTCTTCTTGAATTCCGTAACAACGCTATGGCAAACAACGTTACTACTTACAATGAAGTTGGTGGTACACTTACTCCATCTATCTCTGCATGGGCTGATGCTCAATTTGATACTACTTATGCTACTTACGCTGAGTTGAAATATCAAAACCCTTATGGTGTTGCTCCAGCTGTACGTAACTTCGCTACTAAGTACAACCAATCACCTCTACGTTACGGTGCTAGCTTCTCTAGCTCACGTCTAGCTTTGCCAACAGGTTCTGCTGGTGCTGGTTTCTCTAACACAGTTGTATATCGTGCACTTGGTGGTAACTGGGCAGGTAACCCAACATTGACTTGGTTCAACTACGATCCACAAAATGCTGATTACACTTTGGGTAACTATGCTACATATGCTCCAACAGAAACTGGTGACGTAAATGCACAAGTTGCTCTACGTTCTGCAGAAGCTGCTACTTCAATTGAATCAAACTTCGAAACTATCGCTATTTTCCCTAACCCAGCTGACGTTAGCACAATGATGTCTATCGAATTTGCTGAAGCTGGAGAAGGTGTGATCAACGTTTACAACGTTTCTGGTCAATTGGTACACACTGCTCGCATTAACTTCATCAATGGATTGAACGAATTCTTCTTTGATTCTTCAGTTCTTGATAACGGCCTTTACATCGTAAGCGCTACATGTGGTGCTGAGAGTAAGACGGCAACCATGATGGTTAATCACAACTAATCCATTATAGGTTCTTTTTTATTTATACTAAACTCCCCGGTCAAAAGTGACCGGGGAGTTTTACTTAAAAGCCAAATCAACATGCAGTTCAATAATAAAATCACAATCATCGGCGCTGGATTTTGTGGAATAATTACCGCATTGAATCTTGCCAAACAATCGGGAAGTCAAAACCTCGATATCACGTTGATTCATTCAGGAAGTCCTTTTGGTAAAGGAGTGGCGTACAATCCAAATTCGGATAAGTCTCTACTTAATGTTCCTTGTGAGAAAATGAGCTGCTTTTATGATCAACCTAATCACTTTTTAGATTGGACATGCAATCAAGAAGGATATGAACTGCACAAACCAGAATTCATCGCAAAATTGTTTCTGCCAAGAGCTTTATATGGGAAATATCTTTTAGAAACTTGGAATGAAGAAATCGCCAAGCTTCCAAAAAATATTACTCTTAGAATAATTGAAGCTTTCGCAACAGATATCAACGAGTATGAAAAAGGGTATGCAATTACATTATCATCCGGTGTTGTAATAAATACAAAGTATCTAGTATTAGCTACAGGCAACGAAAAACCTGGAAATCCAAAAATTCAAAACAAAGAATTTTACAGCTCGAAGAATTACTTCCAAAATCCCTGGGATCGTGAGAGTACTTCCAATTTAAAACCTGAAGGTGACATTCTTATCATTGGGAATGGTTTAACCATGGTGGATACAGTGATGGAACTATGCGAAAACAAATTTAAAGGCCGAATTTTTACAATATCTCCAAATGGCTTTAGCATTTTACCACATCGTCACAGCGGCACGTCCTACACCGCCTTCTCAGAAGAAATCAAAGGTCAATATGATCTTAACCGCATATACTCAACTTTTGTTAACCATTCACGCAAACTTCGCGAACTCGGAATTTCCGCAGAACCTATCACCGATTCATTGCGACCATTTACACAAAACATTTGGATCAATCTGTCCGTAACTGAAAAGAAAAGATTTCTTTCTCACGTAAGGCATTTATGGGGACTTGCTAGACATAGGCTGCCAATTCACATTCATGATCAAATTCAAAAACTACGAATTGAAAAGAAACTTGAAATACTGAAAGGTCGAATAAACAATATTCACGAAAATCAAGATGTAATAACTCTCGAGTATTACAACAAGGTAACTCAACAGGACGAAACCTTGAATGTGACTCGAATCATTAATTGCACTGGCCCGCAAGTAAATGTTCAAAAATCTACAAACCCGCTTATAAAATGCCTCGTACAAAAGGGGATGATACAAAGCGATCTATACAGATTAGGTATTGTAACCACAAGTGAATATGAAGTTGTAAGCGCCCACGAACAAATATTGAATGGAATGTTTACACTTGGTGGAAACTTGAGAGGAATGCTTTGGGAAACTACCGCTGTTCCAGAATTAAAGAAACAATGTCATGATTTGGCTTCAATAATTCTATCGAAAATCGAGGAAACAAGTTATACGAAGTCAGAAGAAAAAAATCGTGAATATGTAACAGTTTAACCTAAAGGTCGAACTACAAGATCATAGTTAATATTTCGATTTCTTTCGGAGATTTTCTTAGCGGGGATACCACCTACAACCGTGTATGGTGGGACATTTTTTGTAACGACCGCGCCTGAAGCTACAACCGCTCCCTCTCCTATTTCCACACCAGGAAGAATAATAGCACGCGAACAAATCCATGCGTATTTTCCAATCTTAACGGGAGCTCCTATTTGAATAAAACCCGGATCATTATAATCATGATGAAGGGTCCAAATGAAAACTTCTGGGCTGATATTTACTTTTTCTCCGATTTCGATACCTCTGCGTCCATCGAGAAGACAACGATTTCCTATTACTGTTCCTTTCCCGATAGTAATTCCACCCGCATTTCGAATCTCACAACCGGTGTATAAGCCAACGCCAGCGCCAACCTTCATCCCAAAAAGTTTCATTACTCCAATTCTAACTTTATGAGATGGAATACTAAAAACGAATTTGAATAGCTGAGAAACAAATCCTCGGTAAAAAAGTCGAAGCTTACGTTTCATGTTATCGTTTAAAAATTCCTAGTATTCTGCGCCACCAAACCGGGCGCTCCTGATATCCATAATACGAACCATATTTACTACGACTAAAATATCCAGCACCACTATAAGGATCACGATAATCGTTTAGTAGTAAATAAAGATTCTCCAATTTATTCGAGGCTTTCAATCTCTCCAGTTCGTGTAAGAAACTTCTCTTACTGAATTTATGACGTAGGATACAAACTGTTGCATCCACGCATGATAGTAATGAAAGGTAATCTGCAACCATACCTACAGGAGATGAATCCACAATTACATAATCGTATTTCTTCTTTAAATCCTCAATCAAATCAAGCATCTTCTTTTGAGCAATCAACTCAAACGGATTTGGAGGAATAGGACCTGATACAATTACATCCAAATTTTCAATTCCACTAGGATGAATCACTTTATCAATACCATCTTCAGAAATTAAAAAATTGGAAAGTCCATATTCATTAGACAGATTGAATGACAAATGAATCTTGGGCTTGCGCAAATCTGTACCTATTATGATTGTCTTCGAACCTGATTTAGCAAGCGAAGCGGCCAAATTAACACTACAAAACGTTTTACCTTCACCACTAACAGTACTCGTAATTCCAATTACCTTACTCTTTCTGTTAGGAGCTATATATTGCAAATTCAATTTTACGAGTCGAATACTTTCAGAAATGGCCGCCCTTGGCTCTTGAATTAACGGAATCGTATTCTTCAAATAATTGTGTCCTATGATTCCAAGCAATGAAATTCCCGCTTCTTCCAACTCCACTTTATCTGTAATCGTACTATCTAGTAAATCTCTAATGATAAAATAAACGAAAGGGATAAATGCCCCAAGGAATATTGCTAATAAAATAAACATCAGACGATTCGGAAAAACAGCCTTATCATCTAATAAACGAGCATTATCAAGAACTTTTGTATCTGCAGAATTTGCTGATTTTGCAATTTGTGCTTCCGACTTTTTCTGCAATAAATACGTATACATTGCACTATTCAAGCTGAACTGTCGCTCCATATCTACCAATTGACGCTGCATCCCCGGAATAGAGGCACTCTCGTTTGCTGTTTTTGCTAGTCGTCCATTCACTTCCTTCATACGTATCTCAGAAGCCTTTTTCAAGCCAGATACATTTGAAACAATCGACTCTTTGAGATTTTGAATACGCGCAAAAGAAACATCACTTACGGGGTGATTTCTACTCGAAAGCTTATCGAGTTTGGTTTGCTCTTGGTACAATTTCCTCAAATCGGTTATCATTGTATTCAAGCTAAGATCCTCAACCCCCATGGTTGCAGGTGAAATCAGATCTTCGCCAGATGTTTCCAAATTGAGTGTGCCTAGCAGATAATCATAATACTTCAGTTTAAGTGATTCAGAAGCAAACACACCTTCTAGTTCAGTAATTTCGGCAGCGTTGCTTTGCCCTAAATACTGTAAATCTAAAATTTGATTCTCATCTTTATAATTCTCCAAAGAATTTTCACTTTCCTCAAGTGAGTCCTTTACATTCAACAATTCCGAATCAATAAAATCAATAGTGTTTATGGCCATTTCATTCTTTTCGTCCAAACCACTATTGATAAATTCAGAACATAAATTATCCAAAAAATCGAGTTCCTTTTCGACACATGCCTTCTCAAGTTGTATCGATAGAATTGACGCTTCTGCAGTTATTGGCTGTATCACGAGATCCTTACGATACTCTTCAGTAAGCGCATTCAAATCATTCAAACGAAATGAGAGCTTTTCTCCAGGAATCAGAAGGAATTCAGAATTCTTTTGTCGAACTATTTTTCCTGAAAGTCCATCAAATTGAAAAGGCTCACCGAAAGTTCCTCGTTGGGAATATTCCAATGGTTTGTTTACCTTCTTTCGTGAAACAACATCAGATTTTCTAAAATCAAAAAGTTCATATTTGTCACTTTTGACACTCAGTTTGAATTGACTATTCTCAAGCATCTCAACATAAAACTTCACACCCACGGCTTGAGGTCTTGTTGTATCAATTTCTACTATGAATGGAAACTCTTTGTATCGTTCTACTTCCTTCAAATAAGACTCAGAATAATAGGAGACTTCCATATCAGAGCGCTCCACTGCTTTTCTTACAAGTGCGAATGACTTTAATATCCCTATTTCGTTGTCCAAATTTTTTCTACCAGAAAACAACTCTAGACCATCTATCAGATTTTCAGCCCCTAGTGAGGCGTTTTTATCATCACGAAGTAAAAGAGTAGTTCCAACCTTAAATTTTGGCTTGATGTAATGTATGGCTAAGAAAGCCAATGTTAGAAAAAAGCAAATTGACAAAATGAAATAAAACTTCTTAGACCATAGTTTGTCAAAAAACTTAGCATGGTTGAAAGGCTTTTCAACAAATGGATTTTCTGTGGTTCCCACTTCGTGCTCCTTAATTAATTGAACAATCTAAATATGACTAAAGCATTTGTCAAGACAAGTAAGGCAGTGCGAGCAGGACTTGTATTCAGCTCGACAGACTTTAAGCGCGTAGGCTCAACATAGATTTCATCACCAGGTCTAACCCAATACCAAGGGCTTTTGAACGATTCAATATTCGTCAAATCAACAATTCCATATTCCATTTCATCCCCATTTCGTCTTATGACTAGGACTCTCTTTCTATTTCCATAATCCGTTATATCACCAGCCATGCTGAGGGCCTTGACAATACTAATGGCATTATTGGTTACGGTAAAAGTGCCCGGTTTAGCAACTTCACCAAAAACAGATACTTGAAGATTGGTTACTTTAATCATAACGAATACGCTTTTAAGAAAACTACCGAGTTCTTTTTCTATCAAATCTTCTGCTTGCTGTACAGTAAGTCCAGTAATACTAATAATGCCTATCTGCGGAATATCAATTGCTCCATTATCATCAATCAAATAGCTATTCAGATATATCGATTGTTCTGTTATACTTGTTGGATTAACCGAACTTCTTAGATTAAAAAAATCAACTAACGCAGGATCTGGACTTTTGACATCAAGGGTAATCAAATCCCCGGCACGCAGCACATATTCTACTGACGGAGCTTTAATTTGAACTGAACCTGAGTTCGATTTTTCTGCACTCTGCATTAGAGTTAACTTTTCTAGCGAAGTGCAGGAAGAAAAAAATAACACAGAGATTACAAATGGAATCAAAAGGTATATACCTCTCCCACGAAACATATTTGTTAATTTCATCTTAATAGTATTGCTTCAGTGCTTGATGAACCTCACCAGAATCATCGGTCCAAATGATCTTCATGGTGTTAGCAAAGCATGCATCCGTAGAAACATTCCCTTGATTATCCAAACCATGAATAACTTGTGTTGTAGGCTTATTCTCTGTGTGAATAAGAACCTCACCTCCCGTTGTAACCCACGCTGCACCGCTAAAACAAAGAGTAGCTTTTATTGGAGTTGAAGGAACGGTATAAAAAACAGACCCTGCTCTATTAATTCCCCAGCTCGTAGCGCCCGCATAAGGAACCGCGTTATCATCACCAATTATTTCAAAATAGTACTCAAAATTCCCTTTTCTTGTTCTAATAGTGTATGACTCATTCCAGACTCTCGTAGATCCATCACCGTAAGAAATAGTCAAATCAGTGCTCTCAACTTTTCGCAGCATTTCATTTGTGCCTTCTACTAAATCTAGAATATCCAAATCCCCGGTTAGATTCGTATAGGTTCTTGAGCCGCTCACAACGACTGCAATGCCTGTGTTAATATCCCTTAACTCTAGATTAACAACAGTAACTTTGATTTGAGCGTTGGTTTCATACCAAGAAGAACCATTCAGTAATTGAACATCTATTCTACCATTACGATAAATTTTATTATTACAACTATTCCCGCTAAAGTAAATAGCATAAATATTGTCTAATTCATTGTAGGCCGTATCTGTAACACCGCAAGCTTCGAAATCCTCACCAGTAAATATTCCAAGAGCTTTAGTTATGTCATTATCTATGGAAACTAACTCATTCAAATAGTTAACATTTTCGAAAGGATAGTTATCTGTGTCTTGCTCTTTAGTGCAAGAAAAGAGATACATTATAACAACGAGGAGCAAAATCAAACGCAGTTTCATGGCCTATAATTTTATCCTCCAAAAGTAAAATCCTCAAGTGCGTAGAAGGTTCATCTTCCATTACCAAATAGTTAATTCACTGATAAACCAATGTTTTCGAATGAGTCCGTAAAGTGAAGAGAAACATGATCGATTTAATAATACGATT
The DNA here is from genome assembly GCA_046046035.1 of Bacteroidota bacterium. GTDB lineage: Bacteria > Bacteroidota > Bacteroidia > Flavobacteriales_D > Sanyastnellaceae > JAIXWP01. The sequence goes on from JBJOKO010000024.1 coordinate 11,846, forward strand.
ATCTGACTGACAATAAAAAAATCATTCTTCTAATGAACTTTGTTAATTCATATTAGAAGTCCAAATTGATCTCTCAAAGAATAAGTCATACTATTTCATCAACATCCCATAACACGGATGAAATCGGCATTTCCAAAAGGGGGTACTCTAATTTCATTCAACTCATTCTTGTAACTCTCGACTTGATTTCTATTAATGTGTCGTTTAGTTTTTCATTCTATTCAAGTTTGAATGATTACTCTAATACCAATATAGAATCAGAGCACGCTTCAATATTTGTTCTCTTCCTAAGTCTTAGCTGGCTCATTCTTTCGGTAGTGCTTAAAACATATAAAATCAGTCGAGTTACATCATTTGAAAAAGCTTTCCAGACTTTGCTTGTTGCACTAGCAATTCATGCACTTGTTGCACTTACATTTCTTCTTTCTTTTGATAGCATACAAATCTCGACTCCAATTATAGCAGTTTCATACGGAGGCATACTCACTCTGTTTGTTTCAACCAGAATTGTATATCATTTGTCAATTAAGAAATATAGAAGTTCTGGCCGAAATTTTAGAAACACTATTGTTGTAGGTCATCAAGATTCAGGGCGTATGATTTCCAACTTCATTCTAGATAATCCTAGCCTAGGCTATAAATTGCTTGGTTTCTTTGATGATGCGCCGGGCAACGCTAATTCCAGCCTTATTTGCATTGGCAAAACAGATGATTTGGAGTCCTACTTAAGTCATCATAAAATAGATGAAATTTATTGTGCTCTACCCTTCTCTGAGCATGAAAAAATCCAAAACCTAATTCGATTTGCAGACAACAATCTCATCAGACTAAAACTTGTTCCGGATTTTCAAGGGTTGATTAAACGTAGAGTTGAAATAGACTTTTACGACAATACTCCTGTGATGACATTGCGCACAGAACCTCTAGAGAATTTCGGCGTTCGTCTTGTCAAACGTATTTTTGATATCGCATTTTCTTCATTAGTCATAGTTATTGGAGCCTTCACAATATTTCCAATAATTGCTCTTCTTATTAAAAGCACATCCAAAGGACCTGTTTTCTTCAAGCAAATGAGAACAGGAGCAAATAAGAAAAATTTCATGTGCCTAAAGTTCAGAACAATGGTAATGAACGAATCGTCTGACACTAAACAAGCACAACAAAACGATAGTAGAATAACTAAGATTGGTCAATTCCTTAGAAAAACATCTCTTGATGAGCTTCCGCAGTTCATCAATGTCCTTTTAGGCCAAATGTCTGTTGTAGGTCCACGACCACATATGTTAAAACATACAGAAGAGTACTCAAGTATTATAGATCAATTTATGGTCCGTCATTTCGCTAAACCAGGTATTACAGGATGGGCTCAAGTCAACGGGTATCGCGGAAATACAAGCGACCCAGAATTGATGAGAAAACGAGTAGAATATGATGTATGGTACATTGAAAACTATACGTTTCTCACAGATATTAAGATAATTATTCTTACAGCAATCTCAATACTAAAAGGTGATAGCAATGCATACTGATACAGCAATCCAACCAACCTTTGTCTTTCCAATAGATGTAAGATCTAAAAGAAACAGACTGTACACCACGACAGGCAAGATTGTTTGGCTATCGGGACTTTCTGGTTCGGGAAAAAGTACTATAGCATTGCTTACAAAAAATCACTTTGAAAAATTTGGAGTGCTATGCACGATGCTAGATGGAGACAATCTCCGATCAGGAATTAATAATAACTTGAGCTTCACTTCTAACGACAGAACAGAAAACATCCGTCGCGCCGCTGAAGTTGCAAAATTGTTCATGGAAAACAACATTCTTACTATTTGTTCTTTCATCACACCAAATGAAGAAATTCGACAAATAGTAAGATCAATTATTGGTCAAGAAAATCTTCTTGAAGTATACATCTCTACTTCTTTAAATGAATGCGAAAGAAGAGATGTTAAAGGGCTCTATAAAAAGGCAAGAAAAGGCGAAATTCTAAACTTCACCGGAATAGACTCACCCTTCGAAAAACCTTCAAGAATTGACCTAGAAATCAGCACAGAAAACAGAACTCCAGAGGATTGTTCATACGAGTTAATCGAATTTTTGAATCCTATTATTCTAGGCGAACAGCCATAAGCTTTGATTATTCAAACATCAAAGCTCCCACGGTAATATTGCTTGTTTCATCAATTAATATAGCCGATCCATTAGCCTTTAGTTCAGAATATTGGTCATAAACCAACGGAGATTGGGTTTTGATTAGGACTTTAACCAAATCATTAAGCTTAACTTCTGAAGGCGACTCTTCTTTCACTAATTCGTTTACATTAATCTTATAGTCGATTCTTTTAATAATCGAACGAACGGTGCGCGCATTCTTTTGAAGCAAGTACTTTCCTCCTTCAATCATATTCTTTTCACCCATCCAACAAAGAATAGCTTCTACTTCATTATCCACTTTAACATCTGATAGATGGTGCACAAACAAATCACCACGTGACACATCAATATTATCTTCCAATTGAAAAGTACAACTTTGAGGTGCAAAGGCCATTTCCTTCGATACACCTGCCACATCAATAGATTTAATTTTGCTTTTCAAATTACCGGGCATCACTTCAACCTCATCACCTACTCGTAATACTCCACTTTGAATACGTCCAGCGTAGCCACGAAAATCGTGCAATTCAGCAGATTGCGGGCGGATCACATATTGTACTTGAAAACGGAACTTTTCGTGATTGAAATTATTCAGCACATCCACATTCTCTAAATACTCCAATAATGCCGGTCCTTGATACCAATCCATATTTGATGAATAGGTTACCACATTATCCCCTGGTTTCGCCGCAATTGGGATATAAACTACATTCTCCAATTTGAGATAATCCGCAATGGCAAAATAATCCTTCACTATAGAATCAAAAACGTCTTCGCTATATGCCACTAAATCCATCTTGTTAATCGCCACTACTACTTGTTTTATACCTAGAATAGAAGCTATAAAACTATGTCTTCTGGTTTGTTCAATCACCCCATGTCGCGCGTCAATCAACACGATCATCATATCAGCTGTGCTTGCCCCTGTCACCATATTGCGGGTGTACTGAATGTGTCCTGGTGTATCTGCAACAATGAATTTTCTTTTCGGAGTTGAGAAATATTTATAAGCCACATCAATGGTAATACCC
>JBJOKO010000025.1:0-14890 GCA_046046035.1 Bacteroidota bacterium
GCAATTACGAAATAGTAGAAAAAGAAAAAGCCCTCGAAGAGGGCTTTTTAATTTCAATCGTCAGTCGATTAGTTAGAAGCAGCTGGAGCAGCAGCTTTCTTCGCTGGAGCTTTTTTAGCAGCTTTCTTAGGAGCAGCCTTCTTAGCAACTTTCTTAGCAGCAGCTTTCTTAGGAGCAGCTTTTTTAGCAGCAGCTTTCTTAGCTGGAGCTTTTTTAGCAACTTTCTTTGGAGCTGCTTTCTTAGCAACTTTTTTAGCAACTTTCTTAGCAGCAGCTTTTTTAGGAGCAGCTTTCTTAGCAGCAGCTTTCTTAGCTGGAGCTTTTTTAGCAGCTTTCTTTGGAGCAGCTTTTTTAGCAGCTTTCTTTGCAGGAGCTTTTTTAGCTGCCTTCTTAGCAGCTTTTGGAGCTGCCGCTGATTTTGACTTTGTTTTCATTTTAGTAACGGTTGATTTGTTTTCTAAATTTTTATGTCTGTTTTTTAAGTCGCCTTGTACGCAACTCAAAATTTTTTGTTCTAAAAAAACAATGCGTGCATTTTCACTTTTCCGTCACTCCGCATTTCAAAAGTTGGCGAAGGTATTTTGATGAAGCTTAAAATTCGTGCTGTGGTCTTCATCCATTTTCTCGGCCACCTTATCTTATTCAAATCTGCATCAAATGATAAATAGAATTCACGCGTGCGTTGAAAATTATTAACACTATTCACAACGTTTTTTGCACTCGTCATTTCTGTTGCTCCGTAACCAATTGCAATGTTCATCCACTTCGGGAAAGCCGCGTCAGACGCAAGAAACGATGATATGTTGTATGACGCCCAATATGTTTGTCCATTGTAGTCTTTCAAAAGTCGTTGTTGAAAATTACGACCTAATTGATCAGAATTGAACATTGCATAACCTGAATTTGTGAATGAAAATTTCATTGTGATGCGTTGTTCTTTCCAAAATTTTTCTTGCAACATGAACAAAATTGTTCCTGATGAATTTGCAATTTCATCTCCCCAAGAAAATCCCCATTGCGAACTTGTGCCATCTAAAATTTCTATTCCAGTCAAAAAAATTAGACCAGCACTTCCTCCTAAAAAAAGAGAAGTGTTGTAATTGAAACCACAATATTGAAAAGATTCAAAACCTATTTTTCCAAGATGATAAGAAGAAGCGAAATGTCCTGCTTTGTCCATCTGTAGCCATTCTCCGTTGTCATTAAAGGAATGCAGTGGGCTGCGAGGGTAGTCGTTGTACCACAAATTATTCAATCCATAATAACTCGCGCCTAAACCAACAGTGGTTATAATCCCTAAGGTGACTTTTCTCTTTTTGAAATTGACTTCGCTTGGTTCTGTTTTTTGCGCAAACAGATTTGAACCTGTTGTCGTAATGATCGCAAGCAAAATTAGAAGACGGTGAAGATTTGAAGTCAAACGAAACATTCTAATAAAGTGAAAGTATAAATATAGTTTAGAAAACTGTGAACCCTATAAATTGATCAACGATGTATGGAATGCTTACCGGTAAAAGAGACGGTCGTGCGCGTTTAGTGTACGTTAATACCGCCATTGCTGGAGCTATATGTTCTGTGTCAAATCCATTACTTTTTAAATTGATCTACGATGGTGCACATTTCTATACGGCCATTACACTGATTGTTTTTGCCATTTCCATTGCACTTATTTTTATCGGCTATTCAAAAAAGGTCGACAATCTTACCTACTTCAGAATGATGGGGTGGTATTTTATGATTTACTCGACTCATCTCGGTATTTATGCATTCCTGCATAATTTTCATCTTTTGTATTTGGTCTCCTTTTTCTTCGGAGTTCAATTGGGAGCTCTTTCTTATCGAACTCTAAAATCGGTAATATCATTCTTAATCATAATGCAAGTTCTTGGACAAATCCTTATTTGGATTTGCCCCGGATTGTCATTTGAAGAAAAAACGCATGCTTCATTATTGATGGGCTTTAGTTTCATCGTGGAGTATTTTCTTTCCACAGCAAAGGTGAAAATCGTGAAGTACATGCGAATGCACCGAGAAATATTAGTGGCGCTCGCCCATAAAACAGAAAATGCACTTTTCATTACCTCCACAAATGGTGTCATTATAGATGTCAATAAAAGAGCGCTGGAACTTTTTCAATATTCGGAAGAAGATTTGTTTAACCAGGATTTTAAGCTCCTACGAAAAGTAGATCTTACACCGGGGGAAATTATGGAAGGACTAGATTCGCTCAACAATAATAAGTTCTGGACTTCGGATGTAGTACTTGTAAAAAAGAATGGAGAAGAAGTTTGCGCTCATATATCAATAGGTCAAATCGAAAATCAAGGTTTCAAGTATTTTGTTTATCGAGTTCGTGACACAACCAAAGAGCGTGCTTTCCAAACGGAATTGGTCAGAGCAAAAGAACAGGCCGAGGCTGCTGCATTGGTCAAGTCTCAATTCGTAGCCACGATGAGTCATGAGATTCGTACTCCTTTAAATGGAGTTATCGGCATGGCGAGTTTGTTAGAATCAACAAAGTTGGATTATCGCCAGAGGGAATATGTAGAGACGATTCAAAAAAGTGGTTCAAGTCTTATGGTCTTGATTAATGATATTCTAGATTTTTCAAAAACAGAAAGTGGCAATACTGTGCTTGATGAAAAACCTACAGATTTGAGAGATTGTGTAACGGAAGTAGTGGATATTCTTCGTCCGCATTGTGCTTCGAAAGGGATCACGATGAGTATGAGCATTGCGCAAGAAGTTCCCAATACCTTATTATTAGATGAAGCAAGACTCAAACAGGTATTCCTCAATTTAATCGGGAATGCAATTAAGTTCACATCCAAAGGCGGTGTGAAAGTAAGAGTTCGGTTAAAAGGCGTAAAAGAAAATAAGGCAGAGTTGTGTTTTGAAATTGAAGATACCGGAATTGGAATACCACAAGAAAAGGTTCATTTATTATTTCAATCATTCTCTCAGATCGATTCTACAAATTCTAGGAAATTCGGTGGAACAGGATTGGGGCTGGTTATCTCTAAACAGATAGTGGAATTGATGGGAGGAGAAATAAAAGTGGAAAGCCAGGCAGAAATTGGAACTAAGTTTTGTTTCACCATTCATGCTGAAATTACAGAAAAACAATCTAATTCCACAGGTCAGAATATGGATGAGTGGAATCCAGAATTATTGAAGCCTTTTACTATATTAATAGCAGAAGATAATTTTGTCAATCAAAAAGTACTCGAATACATGCTGCAAACCCTCGGTTTGGAATCAGAGTTGGCATCGAATGGAACCGAGGTTATTGAAATGATGAAGATCAAACAGTACGACATCATTTTTATGGACGTTCAAATGCCCGAGATGGACGGGTTGGAAGCATCAGAAATTATTAGATCTAGCTATGGTAATATGCCATTCATCGTGGCCATGACTGCCAATAGTTCAGATGCCGATCGGGATAAATGCATGAAAAGTGGTATGAATCACTTCATTTCTAAACCTTTCATTATCGAACAGGTCATGTCGGTCCTAAACCTGTACAAGGATTCACAAGTGTGCTAACTTGCTTGTTATCATTATTTTTTAGTATCTTCGACTTTGGTTTAGAACCGAAGAGAAGAAACAATTATGATTACTAGCTTGAGACTTCGTGTCTTTGTTTTTATTTTACTAATTACATCATTTGTTGGAATAGCTGCTGCTATTGTTTGGAGTACGCATGAGCTTTCTAGTGATTATGCGGCTAAAGTTGCAGTGGCAGCTCGTCAAAAAGCCATTGCTTACGAAATAACTTCAGTATTTCTTTCCAAACTTCAAACTAATCCCAATGAAGCTATTTCTGAAAATGAAGTTCACGATTTTCAAATGTTGCTGTCAAAATGGGATGGAGCCCAACAAGCATTTTCCTACGGTGATGAAATGTACGGGACTTCTTCCGAAGTCTCTGCTGCTCTTCATGCAAAATTGCAACTATCATCTCCTCATTTAGTTCAGAGTTATGAAAAAGTAGCTAATCTCATTCTTTACAAAAAAATATGGGATAAGCAATCAATACTCGATCTAGTTCCAGTTATAAATAATTACGCTTTATCTATGAATGATGTGTCAAGTCAATTGACCATCGAATATGAAAGTGGATTACAAGCTCGCATGATAATGTTGATGATAGTGGCCTTAGCTGGAGCTGCTGTACTGACATTGGGATTTCTTTTTCTTTTGAGACCAATTCTTAAAAAAGGAGAGGAGGCGGAAGAGGTTAAAGAGCATATTTCATCGGAGTTGGAGAAAGCGAAAGACGCAAAAGCGGAATTCCTGTCCAATATGAGTCATGAGATGAGATCACCGTTAAATGGGATTATTGGAATGACAGAACTTCTTCAAAAATCTAAATTGGATGGAGAGCAATTTCAATATGTAAAGAATGTAAAGACATCAGCTGTTCAATTGTTGGATATCATCAATGATATTTTTGATCATTCGTCATTGGACGCTGGAAATTTTGAAATTGAAAAGAGCAACTTCTCAATTTTGGAAGTAATCGAGCAGGTTACAGATTTGATGAAACCATTGGCATCACAAAAACGCATTGAACTTCTAACCGATGTTGATTCTGATTTGCCAGCCTCTGTTATCCAAGATGAAAGAAGAATTCGTCAGGTTTGTTTGCATCTTATAACAAATGCAATCAAATGGACAGACAACGGAGAGGTTATCTTTAAAGTTGAACTTCTCAATAAGGAACTCGGTTTTGTTCAACTGAAATTTAGTGTAAAAGACACAGGTGTTGGTATTTCAGTCGATAATCAAAGACGTTTATTTACCTCATTTGCGCCACAAGAAAATTCAGGTGTAAATCATAGAAGCGGCGCTGGATTAGGACTAGCTATCAGCAAACAGCTTGTAGATAAAATGGGAGGTAGAATTTGGGTGGAGAGTACACCGAATGTCGGCAGCGTTTTTAGTTTTACCGTGATTGCCGAGACCAGCGATACCATTAAAATTGAAGAAGTATCTGAACTAAAAGGACTCAAAGTTTTAATTGTTGATGACAACAAAACAAGCTTGAAAATTTTGGTAAAACAACTCGCCGTTTGGGGAGTACAGGCAATTCCATTTAATAGCCCCGACTTGGTCGTTGATATGATCGATAATTTGAACAAATTCGATTTGTGCATTCTTGATCAGAAGATTCCAAACGTAGACGGTATTTCTCTGGCAGAGAGAATTAGAGATAAATATGCTTCCAAAGAGTTGCCTATTATTTTGTTGACGAACTCTACGAGTCAATTGGTGGATAATAATAAAGAATTCTACAATGCAATAATTGGTAAACCAGTGAAGCAGGGAAATCTTTTGGAAACTATAATTAAGCTGACAAAAGGGAATTTGCCTATTGCAACACAGATGGGTAATCACCAAGGAAATTTCAATAAAAATCACCTCAAGATCTTAATAGCTCATGACAATGATTTGACGAGAGCTGTGGCTGAAAAAAATCTTCGTCTACTTGGTCATGAATGCACTGCCGTAAGTAATGGTATGGATGCAATTGACAAGGCAGGTAATGGTAAATTCGATTTGCTTTTAGTAGATGCTGATCTTGCAGGAATGAATGGTGTTGAAACCGTCAAGAGGATTAGAAAAATTAGCAATGCAGATGTCATGCCCGTTGTAATTGGGATGAGCGACAAGGCAGGAAGAGAAAAGAAGAGCTTGCTAGACTCAGGAATGGATGATCTTGTAGCACGTTCAGTAGAACTTGATGAAATTCAAGCTAAGATCGATCAGTGGTTCGAACAGGATTAATCTCTATCTAATATTAATTGAATCTAGCCATTTGCGATAAACGCGAGCATAGGCTTCGTGTGCTTTCAAATTGGTTGTGAAGTCATGGTAACCTGTGCCTTTTGGCTGAGCACACATATATGTGTAATTGTGTTTTTCTGCATGCAAAACAGCATCCAAATAAACTTTCTCAGTAAAGAATATCGGCCCTGGAGGAAGTCCTGAATTTTGATATGTGTCATATGGCGAGTAAGGACGACCGGAATCTAGTTTTACTCTTTTTACATTTTGCAAATTAGACGCGAAAGTCACCGTAGGATCCGCCTGCAATCGCATTCCTATTCGAAGTCGATTTAAATATAATCCCGCAATTTTGGGGGCTTCTGACTGCTCCACAGTTTCACCTTTTACAATTGAAGCCAAGGTTGAAACTTCCGCTGGAGAAAGCCCTAAATTTTTCGCAGCAGCTTTGTTTTCTTCTGTCCAATACTCGATATACTTTTCTTCCATTTTCGACATAAATTCTTCTGGTGTTATTGTCCAGAAGTACTCGTATGTATTAGGGAAAATTAGTGAACTAGCTGTGTATTCATTTAGTCCATATTTTTCAAGTAAAGAAGGATTCGTCATAGCCTTTAAAAATGAAAGAGAGTCGGACTGCAATTGCTTTCCAAGTTTTCCTGCCATTTGATAAATCGTACGAACACCATCGACCTTTACCATGAGGGGAGTTTGGTTGCCTGCTCGCAACATGGAAATGAAATTGGAAGCAGTCATTCCTTTCTGAATGACATAGCGTCCGGCTTTCGGAGATTTGAAAGATTTAATTTTAGTTGCCAAACTGAGATCATCCTCCGATTCAATGATTGAATCCTTAATCATTTGAGTGATGAATTCATCATAGCTTAAGCCGCCTTCCAAATAAATGGCTTTCTTCGAATTTTTGAAATGACCTATTTTATTGTTGGTGCCAAACAATACAAATAGCAATCCTATTCCGACTGCTACCACGATTAATCCAAAATATAGAATGCCTTTTTTCATTTGAGTGAATTATCGAGTTGGTAACGTACTGTTTTTCTATTCTTAAAAATTGAAATTCCTTTTGCTTGAAATTGATTTCGCTCGAAAAGCTGAATACTTGAGGTGTTTTCAGGATGTATGATGCAATGAAGGGATTTCATTTTTAGAGTTTCGAAAGCGAATTTACAAAATGAAGCTAGCGCTTGATTGGCAAATCCTCTTTTTCGATTTTGGCTATCTGCGATGAGAATGCCTATGCCGGCTGATTTTTCTGTTTCGGAATACTCAAAAACGTCTAAGGCTCCTATAGGTTGGTCGTCTCTTTTCGAACAAATCATCCATCTCATTTGATGTTGCGAGAAAAGATTCCCACTTGTGCGAATAAACTCCTCAATGTCTTCTTCCGAAAATGGACCAGGGGTTCCTGTTACTGGCCAAAATTCAGGATTGTTTTCCCATTCATGAATTACTCGGAAATCTCGCATGGATACAGGTCGCAAATAGATATCCTCAGAGGTGATCATAGAAGTGGACAACTATTAATATTGATTCGTGGAGAGTAAAACTAAAGTGCAAGCCTCAATAGTTTCAATACCCGCTTTGTTTGCTTCTGCTGCAAAAACAGGATTCTCAGTTCCTGGATTGAAAATTATTCGCCTCGGATGAAGCGACAAGATATATTCATACCAGTCTTCTTGATTTTTTGGATTCAAATAAAGTGTCACAGTATGAACCCCCTTTTCATCGGGTCTATTGTTCAATATAGGTAACCCCGCAATTTCACCTTTTTTTATTCCTACTGGTATAGTTTCAATCCCTTGATTTGCAAGTCTTTCCGTGGCGATAAATCCGTATCTATCCGGATTCGGGCTCGCGCCGATTACGACTGTTTTCTTATTTAGCGGGCTATTCATAGAGCAAATATCGGTGAAGGATTGATACGAAGGATTGCTTACCTTTGAACTTGATAAATTTTAATAGAATATCATGCTACGTAGCGTTTTTTATCTCTTTGTTTTAGTGATTCTTGTTTCATCATGCTCTGTAAACAAAGATTTCATGTTCAAAACCGATATCGAGTACACTTACGATGTTCCATTGCTCGATTCAACTAATAAGGAGTTTAAGATTTCTCCAAGTGATCTGCTAAACGTAGCGGTCTATACAAACGAAGGTGCCATAGTTTTTGAAGCGACATCAAGTCGTGAGAGAATGATGGTAACGATGGAAAGTACAGTGTCTTTTCTTGTCGAATCCGACGGTATGGTTGAATTGCCTATCCTAGGTAGGATACAAGCTCAAGGACTTACCATTCAAGAGTTCCAAAAAAGTGTAGAGGAAAAATTCCAATCACAATTCGTAAAACCATTTTGTGTAACCAAAGTAATCAATAGAAGAGTTCTTGTTTTTAATGGTCAAGGAAGTGCTGGTAAAGTTGTTCCTCTAGAAAACAATAATATTCGACTAGTGGAAGCAATTGCACTCTCCGGTGGTTTGGGCTCGAGAGCAAACGCCTCTAAGATCAAGGTGATCAGAAGAACTAAGGATGATAATTTGGTATTTCTCGTGGATCTTTCAACAATAGAAGGGCTTGATATGGCCAATATGATTGTACAAAATGGCGATGTCATTTACGTCGAATCAACGAAGAATTTGGGTTCTGAAGCACTCAACGATGTAACTCCAATTGTTAGCCTCGTGACAAGTGTTTTATTGCTAGTAAGCATATTTAGTAGCTTATAAATCTCAAAAAGCTGAATCGTGAAAATCGAAAAAACTAATTTCAAAGACCTACTCATCATTCAACCGAATGTTTTCGCAGATGAAAGAGGTTATTTTTTTGAATCTTTTAATGAGTCGCGATTCCGCGTTGAAACAGGCTTGAATATTACTTTTGTTCAAGACAATCAAAGTATGTCAGCAAAAGGTGTACTTCGAGGTTTGCACTTCCAAACGCCCCCAAAAATGCAAGCCAAATTGATTCAAGTAATCAAAGGAGCTGTATTAGATGTTGTCGTAGACCTACGTAGAACCCAACCGACCTTCGGTCAGCACTATAAAATTTTATTGACTTCTGAAAATAAGACCCAACTCTTCGTTCCTGAAGGATTTGCTCATGGATTTGCTGTGCTCGAAGACAATACCATCTTTGCTTACAAATGCTCTAATTATTACAGCAAAGAAAATGATAGATCAATGCTTTGGAATGATCCTGCACTAAAGATTAATTGGGAAATAGAAAATCCAATTATTTCAGAAAAGGATCAAGCTGCTCTGAACTTTGATCAGTATCAAGAAGTTTTCTTCTAATAATGATACCCTTTCGAATAATCCTCATAGCCATTTATGCATTGGTGTTTTACGGCATTGCATTCGCGCTAAATAGGCTTGCTCGAAAACTTAATTGGAAAGAGGAGACCTTTGTCAGTATTTATTTTTTCTTGGCTTTCGCTACAGCTGTTCTCCAAAAAGATGCTCCATACTTTTCATTCAATAATGCTGAAATACTTTTTGGCCTGGGAGGTGTTGTTGCATTTTCACTTGGTACATTCTTATCTGAAAAAGCCCAAAAATCAAGTGGCTTTGTTTTGAAACTAATTCTGGCCGATATGGCTTGCCTTAGTTTTACGAATTTTCAAATTTCATCTCCGTTCATCTGGGCATTTGTGATTTCACCAATTTTTATGTTTCTGTTGGATTCAAAATTGGCTTCTCGATATACACTCGGGTCGACATTGATTTTAGCGCTTTTCTCTGTCTTTATTGGAACTGAAATTTTCTTGGGGATAGTCTTTCTCGCGGCCATATTAGCTTTCTTGATTTATCATAGAAGAAATTCAAGTAGCCTCCTCTTGGTTTATGTCCAGGTCTTTTTGCTTTTAAACTTGCTGAAAAGTGTGTTGGAACTATTCTGAAAATTGCGTTTTTTTTAGAATAGAACTTCCAGAAAATTGCGAACTTTGAAGTATATCTGCTTACAATGAATAATTCTCGCGTTTATTGGCTTTCCGCTGCTTTTGGAGCTGGTGCTGCCATAGTTGTTCTCTTCATTTCTTCTTGGGTAATGTCTACAAAACCCGGCAGAGAGGAAAACGAAGCCTATATCAAACACGTCAACGAACGCTACAGAATTTTCTCTCTTCCTCTTCCAGAAAAAGCAGATTTCTGCGGAGAATTTGCTCCATTGGATCAATGGGATGTTGCTGAAAAATTTGATCGAGAAATGCTTGTCAATACTTATTGGCACTCGAATACTTTGCTCTCAATCAAACGCGCGTACAGATGGTTCCCTGTTATCGAACCTATTCTCAAGGAACAAGGAATTCCAGATGATTTCAAATATCTTGCTCTGATCGAAAGCGGCTTCATCAATGCTACTTCACCAAGCGGCGCTGTTGGTTTCTGGCAATTTCTTCCTGAAACTGCAACACAGTATGGACTAGAAGTGAATGATGAAGTAGATGAAAGATATCATGTGGAAAAAAGCACTAGAGCTGCATGCGCATATTTTAAAGATGCTTATGCACGTTTTGGAACATGGTCTTTAGTAGCGGCATCTTATAATATGGGAATGGGTGGAGTGCAAAAACAAGCAGACCGCCAAGGAAGCAAAGATTATTATCAGCTTTTACTTAATGAAGAAACTGCACGTTATGTGTTCAGAATTTTAGCGATAAAGGAATTGATGAATAATGCCGATAAATACGGTTTCGTAGTGCGTCCTGCTGATTTGTATTCTCCTTTGAATTCTAATACAATTACATTAAATCAAGGTGTAGAAGATTTTGCCGCTTATGCTCAGCAAAACGGAATCAACTATAAAACACTAAAGCTATACAACCCATGGTTGCGTCAATCTTATTTGAAAAATAAATCAAACAAGGTCTACGAAATCAAGATTCCTGCTTAATCGTAAAGGCTACAGAACTCAATCGTTTGGTCATCTGACCTTCTACGTTTTCTTCTAATATCATTGATTGTGCAACTTCGCTTTGCATCACTTCTTCCATGTCTTTTATCGCACCAGCTGGGACATTATTTTGAACGAATGAAGTCATCCATTCATCGGAAGTTTTTTGCTTGAAAGCTTTGCCCAATTCAATGTCCAATGCACTTCTATTTTGAAGTCTAGAAATATTATTTACAAATAATGGGTTTGATGCGAGCTCAGGAATGCCAAGTACAGAAGTAAGTTGAGCAAATTGTTTGTCGCTACCTATAGCAAGAACAATGTACTTTCCATTTGAACAAACATACATATCGCCATAAGGTGCAATATTGGGATGCAATGATCCTGCGCGTTGTGCTATGGCTCCCGTCATCAAAAAGTTTGCAGATTGATTTGCTAAAGAAGCTAATCCCGCTTTTTCAAGGGAACAATTGACCAACATTCCTTTGCCTGTTTTTTCTCTTTCTAATAGTGCACAAAGAATTCCTTCCTTCAATTGATGTGCTGCAAGAATATCAATGAGTGCTACCGGCATCTTTACAGGACCGCCATCTGCAGCGCCATTCATATTCATAAATCCTGTCTCGGCTTGTAACACGACGTCATAGGCCACACGCTCTGGATTGGAAGTGTAGCCACTGATTGAAGCACAAATAAGTTTCGGAAATTGAAATGAAAGTGATTCGTAAGTGATGTTGAATTTTACATCATCACCGTGTTTGAAATTTGAAATGAGGATGTCAGCATCACCTAATAATTCCATCAATTTGGAGTGACCTTCTGGTGAAGAAATATCCACCATTAAGATGTCTTTTCCATAATTTATACTAGACCAATATGCACTAACAGGAGAGTCTTTCGATTCGTTTTTTGTGCGCCACGAACGTGTGACATCGCCATTTGTTTTGGGGTTTTCAAATTTTATGACTTTGGCCCCTAATTCAGCAAAAAACATTCCTACGGATGGACCCGCCAAAACGGATGAAATGTCTACGACTTTGAGATTGCGCATGGTGTCTAACATTTCCCAAAGTTAGCACTACATTTCTTTTATTGTTCTTTTAACGCTTTTTTGAAAACTTCAAGGCATCGGTTGCGAGCAAACACGTGATCAATTATGGGTTTTGCATAAACGGGGGTGCCATATTCTGGAACCCATTTTCGAATGTATTTTTTCTCTTTGTCAAACTTTTCCATTTGACTTGTTGGATTGAAAATACGGAAATAGGGAGCGGCATCGCAGCCACATCCCGCAGCCCATTGCCATCCACCAATATTGCTTGCCAATTCAAAATCCAAAAGCTTTTCTGCGAAATAACGCTCGCCCCATTTCCAATCAATGAGCAAATGTTTGGTTAAAAAACTTGCTACAACCATGCGCACTCTATTGTGCATAAACCCGGTTTCATTTAGTTCGCGCATGCCTGCGTCAACAATTGGATATCCAGTTTTTCCTTGACACCATTTTTCAAAAAGAGATACATTGTTGTCCCATTCTATTCGATCATAGGCTGGTTTGAATGCGCTTTCAACGGTATAAGGGAAGTGAATAATAATCATCTGATAGAAATCTCTCCAGATAAGTTCATTCAACCATTTTTCACTTGTCTTCAATGCTACTTCAACAAGCTGACGAATGCTTATTGTGCCAAATCTTAAATGCAAACTCAATCGTGTAGTTCCCCGCATCGAAGGAATATCACGAGTCAATTCATATTTGGTGATAATGTTTTTATTGACCTCCAAAACGGGGAATTCTATCGAAGTTTGTTCGAATCCAATATCGGATAGAGTGGGAGGGATATGATTTTTTTCTTGAATAAAATTACTTGCGTAGTTCAGCGTAGGATAAGCTTTGTAGTGAAATGGTTTTAATAAAGCTTTCCATTTTCTGCTGTATGGAGTATAAATAGTATAGGGTTTTCCGTCATCTTTCATCACTTCGTCTTTCTCAAAAATGACATGATCCTTCAGCCCTTTGAAGTCAATATTTTTTGATTTTAGAAATGAAAAAATTTCTTGGTCTCGCTGCTGTGCGTATGGCTCATAGTCGCGATTGGTCCATACTTGAGCAATATTGTATTCCTCCGCTAATTGAGAGTATACTTCTTTTGGAGTGCTGAAAAATACACGCATGCTCGAACCGTATAGTGCAAGTTCTTCATTCAGTCGTGTAATCTGTTGATGTATAAATGTCACTCGAGCATCACTACGATCTGATAGTTTGCTCAAAATATTTTTATCAAAAATAAAAATGGGCACAACCGGAAAACCAGATTTCAATGCAGCCCATAGACCCGCATTATCTTCTAAGCGAAGATCTCTTCTAAACCAAAAAATAGTAACCTTTTGTTTCATTTTTGAAATATCGAATTAAGAGCAGATTGAATACTTGGATATTTGAAAGTAAACCCCGTTGTTTTGATTTTTTGATTGGACAAATTACGGTCTTGAAATAGAAGTATCGACATTTCTCCAAAGAGTATTTGAAGAATGAATCTAGGAATATTAGGCAAAAAGAAAGGCCTGTTCAATGCTTTTGCAAGTGCTTTTGAAAATTCCTGATTGGTGCATTGTAGGTCAGCTGTTGCGTTGAAGACTCCTTTTATATTTGATTCCAAAGCGTGGATATACATATTCGTTAAGTCATCCAAATGTATCCAACTCATCATTTGCTTTCCGCTACCAATCGCCGAACCCAAGCCAAGTTTGAAGAAGGGAAGCATTTTACCTACAGCTCCTTCATTTTTGTCTATTACCACACTAACACGAAGTATTACTTTTCGAATTCCTGAATTATCAAGCGGTTCAGTTTCTTTTTCCCAAGAAGTCGACATATTGGAAAGGAAGTCGTTGCCCGCAGGACTCTCTTCTGTCATCGCATTCGGGGAGGCCACATAGTATCCGGAAGCCGATGTGCTGATGAATACTTTTGGTCTGTTCTGCATTTTCAAAACAGCTTCAACCAAGAGTGCAGTTGATTTTACTCGACTATCAATCATTTCTTTTTTATTGGCCTCAGACCATTTATTGGAAATATTGAATCCAGCTAAATTGATTACCGCATCAATATTTTCAAGGCATGATTGGTCAAGTTGACCTTTCGCTGGATTCCAATACACATTGCTGATATTGGAGCCTTTACCTATCTTTTTCGCATTCGTTGTAAGGTTAACGATGGTATGTCCTTTCGATGTGAGTTTGGAAATGAGATTAGATCCCACCAAACCACTGCCGCCGCTGATTAAAATGTTCATGGTTGTATAACAGTTTTATAGCCGCAGAGGTTCATTATCTTTGCGATATGCGTAAATTACTTATTCTAGCGGTATTAGCTGCATTTTCTTTGAATATTAAAGCACAAACTCCATGCGAGGCAGGCAATGCTGCGGGGTATGCTTGCGAAAATATCGATCTATGGTCTCATGTTCCCCCGACGGTATTTGGAACAGCTTCTACCACCACCAATGAAGTTTGGGGTTGGACAGATCCTTTGGATGGAACTGAATATGTATTGCTCGGCGCATCGAATGGTGTTGCTTTTTTTGATATCTCAAACCCGCTCGAACCATTTTATTTGGGATTACTTCCAACGCATACGTCAAATTCGTTGTGGCGCACACTAAGAACATTCAATAATTATATGTTCGTAGGAAGCGAAGCAAATGGCCACGGAATGCAAGTTTTCGATTTGACCAGACTTAGAAATGTAGCAAACCCTCCAGAAAATTTTACCGAGGACGCACATTATGCTGGTTTTGGAAAATGCCACACCCTTGTTGTTCACGAAGAATCAGGAATGTTGTACGCATGTGGTACAAATACTTTTTCAGGTGGTTTACATATTGTAAACGTCAACAATCCGCTTGCCCCAGTCCTCGCGGGTAGTTATGATTTGGATGGATACACGCACGAAGCCCAAGTGATGACTTACAATGGACCGGATGCTGATTATCAAGGAGACGTTATTGTGTTTTGCTATAATGGCAACAACCCTGCTAACCTAACTATTGTCAACGCCACGGATCCCAGTGATGTAACAACAGTTTCGATAACTGGATATGATGGATCAGCATATTGCCACCAAGGATGGCTCACTGAAGATGGAAAATATCTTTTGATGGATGATGAATTGGATGAATATTA
>JBJOKO010000026.1:0-14822 GCA_046046035.1 Bacteroidota bacterium
TTTTATGAGTTTTGATTATTTGATTCAGTCTAAGGGTAATTTTTTCTAGATCATCGAATTGATAGCCAGTGGGAGAGTATTGAAGTAATTTTGAAATCCAATCCTTTTGTTTTTCTCCTATTATTTCTAGATAGTCTTGAAATTCGAAAAGTGGACCATCAATGAATTTTTCATATTCAAATTTAAGAGTCTCGAGAAATTTGATAATTGCTGTTTTATTGTCTAAGAATCTCAGTGGATTGAAGTAAATAATGAACATTTGCTCTTTCTTTTCCTTCTCAAGTTTCTTTTTTAGTTGTTCTAAAAAGAAGGTTTTTCCACTACCCCATGTGCCGAATATTCCAATTACTTCAGGCTGACTATTGTAGTTTCGTTGAATTAGATATTCTTTAATTCTATCGCTAAGTTCTTTTCTATGGTGAAAGAGTTTTTCTATTTCATAATTCTCACTTGATATTTCATTTTTATAAGTGAAGCGAATAAATAGGCTTGTTATACTAAGCATCATGAGGCTCCATTCGTTGATAGTGTTTAAATCTAGTAATTTTGCCAAAGGTGTCCATGTTACTGGTATAAAAAGACTTATAGAAAATAATACGGCACCGTATATTATTGTTGTTGAATTGTCTTTTAAAATAATAGTTCTTTGTTGTGTTATTTGTATAATGCGTAAAATAATAGAGAAGACGTGAGATGAGGTAATTGCAACAAGAAATAGTTTTAGATTTTCTATATTATTGTTTCGAAAGCCCGCTGGTGATACTATACCCAGTATAGAAAGCAATAGAATAACTGTAAGTGTAGGAAAGTATATATAGGTCTCAATCCACTTTACACAGCAAATCTTGTTTTTTATATTATTCATTTTTGTTTATTTTTTATTATGTCTAATTATGCAATAAGTATAGATTTATATATTGATATTATGTTAGAGAAAAAAAGTAGTTTTTTTTTGAGTTAAAGATATGTTTTTTAGTTTAACGGATTTGGTAATTGCAGGTCTAGCGGCACCTTTCCTAACACTCTAGAAACCTGCGAAAATCCTTGATAGATCTCATTTTTTCTGCGTAAAACGAAATGCAATATAGTGCCAGTATTAGGGCGAGTGGCATATAAATCAGAATGTCCTTGAATTCAAATCCGGTTTTCATTTTTGATATAGTTATTGCAAAGGTTACGGAGACTGTAAATACTAAACTGAAAATGATACCAAACTTTACTGGTTTTTCTAGACGCATTTTTAATTTGATCTTAGTGCCAGAACCATCATTGTAAACAGTACCAATAATTCTTGGAAGGCTTTTATTTCTGTAGCTTGTTTTTCTTTCTATTTGGAAAGTATCCCGATCAATTATTCCGAAATATGGTTTTTTACTATTTACCAGTGATCTTTTTAAACCGAATGTTGGATCAATTTCAATTTGTTTAGAAATGATCTCTAGCGCTCGCTCTTTAGAAAGTGGTGTAGTGAGTATTATATTTTGAGAAAGTAGCTGTTTCAGTTTCATGATGATTGAAATTTCTATTTTCTCTTCTTTTTGTTAGGCAGCAAGGGGTGTAGAAGTTGTCCGAAATAGTTCGTGCTGATTTTTTCCTTGATTCCATAATTTTCAGGAAAAGATTTTGGACATGTATAAGTGCCGAAAATGATATCCATTATTGGGGAAATGTTGGCGTAATTTCCTCTGTCGCGATTTAAATCATGATGCCAATGATGAAGTTCTGGTGAACCAATAATTACACGAAGAGGGCCTAATGGAAGATATACATTGGAATGAATATAGACTGCCCAAATGCCTCTAAAAGCGATGAATCCTGCCAATGTTTCTAGTGGGAAACCTAGAATGAAAGCCGGAAGATTAATTAGCCCTATAGTATAAACTGAATCTATTGGATGCTCTCTATGAGCAGCAAGCCAATCCATGTGTTCAGCACTGTGATGAATTTTATGGAATCGCCAAAGGAATTCGTTTTTATGTTGAAGTCGATGTCCCCAATAAATGATGAAATCACTTATTACAATAATAGATATTGCTTGAAGCCAGAACGGTAAGTTTCTAATGGAGTTTCTAAAATCTGGTGGAACGATATCATCCAACCAAAAACTGAAGTAGCTCAATATCCAAATTACGAGATAGCCCCAAACAAGATATTGACCGAAGAAATAGAATAGGTCTGTAATCCAATGCGGACGAAGTATTTCTTGATTTTTTTTTCTTGGAAAAACTATTTCCATTGGAATAAAAACAATCACTAGAAAAAGTAAACTAATTACAGTTCCCAATAATGTATGTAGGAATTCCGAAATCAAGTTGACTTATTTTCTATTGTATTTTACACTGTCCTCTTTGGAGAAAGTTAACTCTGGTTCAACTATTAATAAAGATTTCGAAGTAGAAAACATCTTAGGGTTTGAACGGACATCTTCTGATGGACTGTTATTCTTTGCGTTTTTGTTTATGATTATTTTTTGACCGGGTGTACGATCAGGCGGAGGAGGAGGGAAATTTGAGGTTTGTTTTTTTTCCAATGCCTCTTTATGGGGAATTTCTGCAGGAGTAGATGTACTCGGCGGTGAAACTTCGATTGGAGTAATGACATTTTGTGGCACAGGTTCAGTTTGAAAAGCACCGCTTTTATAGGCGATAAAACCCCCAATCATAAATGAAAAGAAAAGTAGTGTTGAGATTTTAAGAATAGTATTCCCCTTCATTTTTTAACCTAAGGTTTTTGTAATTAATACAATAAGTTCTTCTTCGGTTAAATATATGAATATATTTTAAATACCCGTTCTCGGCAGGCTCAGTCCTCCGCCCCTCGATACATTTCAACTTCGTTGAAACACTCGGGGACCAGCAATATTTTGTCTTTAAAAAGAGAACGAGTAGTCAGAATTGCGAAGCAATTCTGACTACTCGTTCTCCCCCTTCGAATTGCGACGCCCGGTCCCCGAGTTCGAGCGCAAGCTCGAGTATCGAGGGGCTATGGACAGCCGTTCCAAAATATGCTCGAAGTGTACCTCGGTGCTGGGGCTCGTTGGTGCAGAATAAGATCAAAGTGTATCCGGGACCATTCAAAAATCCGGAATCCGAAATCCAAAACGTCAACAAGGAAACCACCAATGGATCGAATAAGCCCTTTTATTCTTAAAGTAAAATTCGATGAGCCCATCTGAAGGAAATTCTTCGTTTAGTTGGATAAACTGCATATGGGGTTGATCGGAGTAAGGACTTGGTAAAATATTTTTTACAGCTACAGGAAATAGCTTTTCCATCTCATCAAGTGTCGTGGTAGAATCAATTCTTATTCCTTGATAGGTTATAAAATTTGATTTGCGAAAGCAAAATACCTCGATGCCTATTTCCTGTTTATAGCTCTCAAAAGTAGAGCCGTCTTTATAAAGAAATTGATTGTCATTGGTGGGCTGTTCTTCAGATTGAAAGATGTACGTGCAAGGATCCACGTCAATCAATTTCTTAGTACTGTCAGCCAATCCAAAGTGTTTTTTGAAATCGGAATAAGAAAAGTACTTGCTTAGTTTTCCATTGAAGAGTATCTCGCTCTGCTTCATCACTTCATTTGGAAACTCCTGTGAATCCTTGTTAACACGAGATAGACTGTCCACTTTTTCTTCAGTATCCTTCACAATAGTAAACGATGTATTCTCAGCGTTAGGACCCGTCGAGCTGTTATTACATGAGAAAAACAAAGAGGAAAAAATGATTGAAAGACTATGTAGTATAGGGAACTTCATCACTCAGCGATTTTAATCATGGTTCCATTCCATGACATATTTTTGACTTTAGCAGTGTAGTAAATCAATTTATTCTCAATACTATCAATCCTAACGTTCATCACATCTCCTGGGTGATAAGGAAAGTTTGGTAAAGTGATTTTTTTCATGGTCATATTGTATTCACACTCATTTACCCAATCAATTTTCGATTTTATGTAATACTTACCATTATCGTGGTATTCTACATGATGCTTTCCCTTAATCGTAAACGTAACTTCATCATCCAAATTCCCATACTTGAAAGTGCCATGATGCATCATAGAGCAAAATTCGAACTGTATTTTCATCCGAGTAAATGATACTAGAATTACTGAAGTAAGAATGAGTAGAAGTAGTTTTAGTGTTTTCATTTTTTGATGTTAAAGTGTTTTAACTTGTCGAAAGGAAAAAGCTATTTCCTATATCCGGGATCTCTTTGTGTGGAGTTTATCTTTGCTTAAGTCGAATCCAATTTTAAATGTAGCCGAAATTTCGGGATAAACGAATTCGCCTATTTGTAAAGCGAATCGATGCGAAAAATCGGTAGATTCAACGTCGAATGGCCACATTGTTAAAATCTCTCGACTGGTCAAACCTTCAGCTTCAGATTTCTTATATCGAATCCCAAAATAGCCTGTGACTTCAAAGTACCAACTAGTGTCTTCGCCAAAATATGTATTTGTGCCTATAAGAAAAGCAGGACTAACTACTGTTTTGTTGATTTTGTAATTGGACTTATAATTGGTAGAATCATTTTCAGGTATAACAGCAACATGACCTATTTCTTGTGATTTAAACATTACAGAAATACCAGTGAAAATTCTCTTTTCAGTGTTGTATTTCCTTATATCTTGTCGAATTCGAAATCCCCTGGTGTATGTATAGAATGAACTATTAGGTAAATACATTGTTCCTTCAGTCATTCCATTCCAATAGTTTTTAATCGGATATTCTGCCGAAATTCTAATTCCTTTTCCACCGGATAAATCGGCCAATGCTAGCGGTGCTAGCGCAATACCAAGTTCAGGTTGATAGAAGAATTCTAAACCCAAGGAGTCTTGTTCAGTCGATTTTGTATTGATGCTATTCGTACTGCCAGGTCTATTGGATAACAGGTCGTCGTGATTCTGTGAGTAAACAGAAACAGGACAAATAAAAATGAATAAAAGAATAGTAACGCAATACTGCATTATTACAAACTATCTTTCGATTCAACTCTCCCATCGGTATGCTTCGCAAAACGTAGGCTGGTGCGGTCGTGAACTTGATCGAAACGTGGCCATGGCCAGCCACCAAATTGTGTTTGATGGTAATCGTCAAACGCCTGCTGAATCTCGGCTTTCGTATTCATGACAAATGGACCGTACTGCATTACCGTCTCGCCAATGGGGCGACCTTGCAACAACAATATGCTCACTTCATTATCTCCTGCTTTCAATTCAACATCTACATCTGCAATCAATTCAGCAGCACTGTAATTCGTGAGCTTCTGATCACCAATAGTCAACTCGTGGCCTTCGTAGAAATAGATAGAACGATTGATTCCCTTTGATGCGGCAGGCAATACCCATGTACTTCCTGGTTCCATTTTAATATTCCACACTGCAACTTCATTTTCTTTTTTTGCAGCCCATGAATTCGGTGGGGGAGATGCGGCAGTCTTATCGCCCAACACTCCAGCTATAACTTCCACATTGGTGCTCTTACCATTGGCATCTGTGAATCGATAATGTGGAATGACATCGCGCCACAACATGGTGAAATGTGGCTCTACCATTTTATCCTTCGCAGGAAGATTAATCCAAATTTGAAATAACTCCATTGGATTCTCTTCTGTCTCACTGATCAATGGAAACATCTCTGAATGTTGAACGCCCTTTCCTGCGGTCATCCATTGCACATCACCATTGCCATAGCGACCTGCGGCACCAAGACTATCGGCATGATCAACAAGTCCTTTGCGAACAACTGTGATCGTCTCAAATCCACGGTGAGGGTGTCCAGGAAAACCGGGAACAACTTTTCCGTGATACATGCGAAATCCATCTTTGATAATAAAATCATCACCCAAGTGACGACCATCTAACGGCGTTACAGGTCCCATCTGCGCGTTGCCCTTTGGAAAAGCATCTTCATGATGCACACAAAATAAAAATGGATCTTGTGTCTCCCAAGTGAAGCCAAGTGGACGAGTGGATTTTATCGGATTCATTATTTCTTCTTCTTCTTTTTTAGAATTTTCTGATGCACGCAATCCTCCCAACAAAGGCGCAGCTAGCACCGATGAGATGGCAAGTGATAAACGTGTCAAAAATTTGCGGCGGTGGAGTTGTTCTTTCATGGCTATTGGCTGTTGGCTGTTGGCTGTTGGCTGTTGGCTGTTGGCTGTTGGCTGTTGGCTGTTGGCTGTTGGCTGTTGGCTGTTGGCTGTTGGCTGTTGGCTGTTGGCTGTTGGCTGTAATAAAATGGAATTAAAGTTACAAAAAAAAGATAACTAATACATCAAAAGTCAACCATAAACCATCATCCTTCATCCTTCATCCTTCATCCTTCATCCTTCATCCATCATCCATCATCCATCATCCATAATCCATCATCCATTTCCTTCACACCTCAAACTTCATACTTCAAACTTCTGATACCCGGTAGGTGATTTCGGGCCACTTGTTTAGCTGGGTGATTAGATCATTGGTTAGCGTCACTTTATTGTATGCTGTGCTTGGTAGTGTCAACTCTGTTCCTTCTGCATCGCGCACTTTGAAACGTACTGTAGTTTTTCCATTGCCATTCGGTAATGTGCTGCTAATTGTTTCTACAAACTCATTGGTAATGCTATTGAGTTCGATGGAGATGTTGAGGTACCTCGCCATCTTTTCTCTAATTTCAAACAAAGGTTCAAGTCGATTGATTTTAAACTCCAATGCTTTGTCTGCATCTGCACCAAATCTCTTTGGTTGGATCCTTCCAACTAAGAATAAGAAACTACCTTTCTGCAAGAGGTGGCGGTATTTCAAATAGTCTTCTCCGAAAAGAATAAATTCAAAACTATTGTCGTAGTCCTCCATCTTGAATGTTCCAAATGGTTTGTTGCTCGCGCGTGCAATTTTTTCTTGCACCTCTGTAACCATTCCCGATAGTTTCAACTCACGATTCTTATTGGCTTCCATATCCTGCAACAACGATAATCCACCTTCACTACAGAAGCTTTTAATTTCTAATGCAAAATCATCCATCGGGTGACCGCTGATGAACATTCCTACCACTTCTTTTTCTTTAGATAGTTGTGATAGTGTATCCCAAGGTTCTACTACAGGTGGCGCAGGCTGCGGCATTGCTGCTTCTTCCATATCTCCGAATAGAGAGGCTTGTGACGAATTTTTACTTTCACGAATGGAGTTAGAATACTTGAGCAATGTTTCAATAAACGTATCACTCTTTCCATCTGGTGAAAAGTATGCAGCACGTGAAATATTGAATGCGTCTAATGCTCCCGCAAGAGCCAAACTTTCCAATACTTTTTTATTTCCTGCTTTCGCATCAATGCGCTCCATGAAATCAAAAACACTTGTATAAGGATGATCGATTCGCTCCTTAACAATGCTCTCTACTGCGTTTTCTCCAACCCCTTTTACTGCGGCCAATCCAAAGCGAATTTCTCCTTTTTTATTTACAGAGAACATCGCATTCGATTCGTTAACATCAGGTCCGAGAACAGGAATATTTTGCTCTTTACATTCTTGCATAAAGAATGTCACCTGCTTAATATCATTCAAGTTATTACTCAATACAGACGCCATGTATTCTGCTGGATGATGCGCTTTCAAATAGGCGGTTTGGTAAGCTACCCAAGCATAACATGTAGAGTGAGATTTGTTGAATGCGTAACTCGCAAACGCTTCCCAGTCGGTCCAAATTTTTTCAAGTTTATCTGCTGGATGACCTTTAGCCATAGCACCATCCATAAACTTGCCTTTCATTTTATCAAGTACGTCCTTCTGCTTTTTACCCATCGCTTTACGCAGTACGTCGGCCTCTCCTTTAGAGAAACCCGCAAGCTTTTGCGAAAGCAACATCACCTGCTCTTGATAGACGGTGATACCATAGGTTTCTTTCAAGTACTCTTCCATATCTGGCAAGTCATACGTGATAGGCTCGGTGCCATGCTTACGACGAATGAAGCTCGGAATGTACTCCAGTGGACCTGGACGATACAAGGCGTTCATTGCAATAAGGTCATCAAATACAGTAGGCTTAAGTTCCTTGAGGTACTTTCTCATTCCATCACTTTCATATTGGAAAATCGCTTTGGATTCGCCGCGTTGGAAGAGTTGGAATGTCTTTTCATCATCAAGTGGAATAGCATCAATATCGATATCGATTCCCTTGGTTTGTTTTACAAGTCGAATAGTGTGCTTGATAAGTGTGAGTGTCTTCAAGCCCAAGAAGTCCATCTTGAGAAGACCTGCACTTTCTACTACACTGTTGTCGAATTGTGTGCACCACATATCGCTATCCTTTGCAAGAGCAACAGGAACGAAGTTGGTGATATCGTCTGGAGTGATGATTACACCGCAGGCGTGAATACCGGTATTACGAACAGATCCTTCAAGGATGTTCGCCATTTGAAGAACTTTACCCTCAAGCGTTGCGCTCTTATAAATTTCACGAAGCTGTTTGGCATTCACCAAATCATCTCCATTTAATTTAGAAGAAAGTTCTTTGTCGTCATATCTAAAGAGATCGGATAGATCTCCATCTGGAACAAGCTTAGCAATTCGATCAGCATCGGGTAGAGGAAGCTCAAATACACGACTCGCATCACGAATCGATGATTTGGCGGCCATTGTACCGTAGGTGATGATTTGAGCCACCATGTTGTTGCCGTACTTATTTCGTACGTAGTTGATCACTTCCTCTCGACCTTCATCATCAAAGTCGATATCGATATCGGGAAGGGATACACGCTCAGGATTCAAGAAACGCTCAAAGAGGAGATTGTACTTGATCGGGTCAACGTTGGTGATGTTGATGCAATACGCTACGGCACTTCCCGCAGCAGATCCACGGCCCGGTCCAACGGATACTCCGCGTCGACGAGCTTCATTACAGAAGTCCTGTACAATCAAGAAGTAACCAGGGTAACCACTATTTTCAATCGTCTTCAACTCGAAGTCGAGACGGTCTTGAATTTCAGGAGTAATTTCAGGATAACGTTTTTTCGCTCCTTCTAAAGTAAGGTGACGCAAGTAGGCGTTCTCACCGCGTTTTCCGCCATCTACAGCATCTTCTGCATTTTGAAATTCTTCAGGAATATCAAATTTTGGGAGAAGAACTTCGCGAGCTAATTTGTAAGATTCACATTTTTGTTCAATCTCCAAAGTGGTGCTCAATGCTGCTGGAAGGTCTCTAAACAACAAGTGCATCTCTTCAGGTGACTTGATGTAGAATGAATTGTTCGGAAATCCAAAACGGAAATCACGACCACGTTTTCCTATGTACTTCGAAGGCTTCGAAACATATTCACCTTCTTTCACGCACATCAACGCATCTTGCGCTTCTGATTGCTCTTTATCTGCATAGTAGTTACTATTCGCAGCGAAGTATTTTACATTGTGCTTTTCGCAGAACCGAATGAGTGTTCGGTTTACTACATCTTCTTCTTCGAGTCCGTGTCTGTTTAATTCAGCGTAGAAATCATCGCCAAACATTTCTTTCCACCAAAGGAAAAGTTCTTCTGCTTTTTCTTCACCCACATTCAGAATCGTCCAAGGAATCTCACCCCACACAGAACCTGTAGTGGCAATCAGATTGTCTTTGTACTGAAGAAGCAAATCTCTGTCTATACGTGGTACGTAGTAGAATCCGCTTGTATAGGCTATTGAAGAAAGCTTTGCAAGGTTGTGATACCCGGCTTTATTTTTTGCAATAAGAACGATTTGAAATCCGTCGTCTTTATTGGTTTTGTCTTTATGGTCTTTGCAAAGATTTATTTCGCAACCGACAATAGGTTTAATTTCGTTTTTAAGTGCCTCGCCAACGAATTGGAACGCAGCCATCATATTACCGTGGTCGGTAATAGCAATCGCGGGAGAACCGTGTGCCTTTGCTTTTTTGACAATGGCTTTAATTTCCGTTGTTGCCTGAAGTACCGAAAACTGTGAGTGCACGTGAAGGTGAACAAACTGTTTTGGTGAATCATCGTTACTAGATTCAATAATCTCTGGAGTGACAACTTCGGCAACAGGCGCGACTTCTGGCGTTGGTGCTTTGAAGTTACTCGCCGTTAGAACAGGCGCTTCATAAACAACAGCAGATGAATCTGTAATTTCCTTGACACGAATAACATTGTTTGTTATCAAACCAAAGAAACACTTACCAGTTGCATCTACGTCATACGCCGCATCGTGTGCTTCGGCGAATGCAACACCGAAAAGTTTGGTGTGAAGTTCTGTTAGCGTTGGCCATTTAAACTTACCACCGCGTCCGCCAGGGATAGCACAATAGTCTGTAGAAAGATCTTTGGTATCGAGCGCTTTTTTTGTAGTTAAAACCGTTTCACCATATCCAAGGCGGAAATATTCCGCACCCATGATATTGATATCAAACTCGATGTTGTGTCCCGCGAGATAAGTAGCGCGTTCCACATCAGCGAAGAAAATATCTAGAACTTCTTTGAGATCATGACCTTCACGCAATGCGCGTTCGGTAGAGATGCCGTGGACTTTTTTAGCATTGAAAGGAATAGTGTACCCTTCAGGCTTGATAATGTAATTTCCGGTATTGATCAATTTCCCCGAAACATCATGCAATTGCCAAGCAAGTTGCACACAACGCGGCCAGTTATTAGAGTCCGTAATCGGAGCATTCCAACTACCCGGCAACCCCGTAGTCTCGGTGTCAAATATTAAGAACATGAATAGGCGAATTTAGAATGCGAATATAACTACTAGATACTGGTTACTGGTTACTGATTACTGAATACTCGAGACTATTTACTAACTCCTTTTGAGACTAATTTCAAACGTATCCATTAACTAGTCACCACTCACCAGTAACAAGTAACCAGTAACCAGTAATCAGTCGTCAGATTTTATTGTATTTCCACTTCCCATTGTAAAGAAACAACATCGAGAAGAGGCCTAGGAGGGCGAAGTAGACGTAATCGGCCATCCAGACGATGTGGATTGGTTGTGGATTGGAGATTGTGATGTAATACGCGAAAATGATGTAGATAATCATGGTGAACAGTTCTACAAAGAAGCCGGCAATCGTGTTTCCGCTGCCTTCCACCATGTTGAGAAGAATATTGGTGATGGAGAATGTGAGCATCGCTGGAATGATCACCAACATGCATTTTTTGGTAATAGCTATTGTTTCTGCATCATCGGTAAATAGTCTAGCAATCCATTCAGGATAGAGCCATAAACCATGACTGAGAATGAGCACTCCAGTGAAGTTCATGATCATCAATTTCTTCACCGTTGGCATCAAATCAGCTTGTCGTTTTTCGGCGATCAATGTTGAAACGTAAGTCTTTGTTGCAGAAGAAAATCCCATCACAGAAATCCACACAAGCATATATGTGTTTCGAACGATGTGAGATGCTTGAAAAGGCTTTTCCCCTAGCTTTTCAACGAATAGAAAAAAGATAGTCCACACGCTCAAACTGATTCCCAATTGAAGCATGATGGGACCACCTAGTCGAAGCAATTGTCCGCTGAAA
Source organism: Bacteroidota bacterium (assembly GCA_046046035.1). Classification (GTDB taxonomy): domain Bacteria; phylum Bacteroidota; class Bacteroidia; order Flavobacteriales_D; family Sanyastnellaceae; genus JAIXWP01. The sequence continues at coordinate 11,499 of JBJOKO010000026.1, forward strand.
CGAAGGGGGATTTTCTTGATCGATTGAAGAAGTTCGTATTGCACAATTCTCTTTTGAGAAAGTGTGTACACAAGCACATAAAAGAAAGCCGCTGCTTCCGCAATGACAGTTGCCAATGCTGCACCCTGCACTCCAAGTTTAGGCAAGCCTAAATTTCCAAATACAAATCCATAGTCGAGAACGATATTGACCAATGCTGTAATGAGCGTAGTGTAAGCCATGACGCGGGTTTGTGCGATACCAGCCCAGAAACTATTTAGTATAACAGTGAGTGTATAAAAGAAGAAACCATAGCTTCTTATTTCAAGAAATTCAACTGCATAATGCCTCACTTCATCCGATGCAATCCATGATTGGAGCACCGATGGCATGATGAAGTATGAAATGAAAAATTGGAAGAAAGAAAGTATTAATCCAAGGAAAAAAGTATTGGCTAAAATGAGTCCAGCTTGCGGATAATTTTGTTCTCCTTGTCGACGCGCGATGATGATTTGAGAAGCGTTGCTCAATCCCATTCCAAGCATCATGATAGAGACATAAACAAGACCAATAAACGACGCACCGCTCATAGCGTTTTCGCCCAATTGCGCAACAAAATAGTTGTCGGTAAACACGACAACAAATTGCACAAAAGAGCCAAAGCTCAAAGGCAGAACTACTCCTAATATGTCTTTATATCCGGTCCGAATCAATTTTTGATTTTTGATTTTTTATTTTTGATTTCTGATTTCTGATTTCTGATTCCTGATTTCTAATTTCATCGCGAAAATATTTCGCTGCTATTAATATATCGCCCCGCTGGGGCTTTAACTACCAAACTACCACACTACCACACTACCAAACTACCTTACACCTCACACTTCAAACTTCAAACTTCAAACTTCAAACTTCATACTTCACGCTAGATTTCGCCATTTTCATACATCTCCACCAAATGCTTACTCCAGTGTATCGACTGTTTTGCCCATTCGATTTTGAGTTGTAGTTGTTCTTCTGGAGAGAGCTGCCAAGGTATGTTTGATTTTCTGAGTTTGTTAGAAAGGTGTTGCATTATCACTGAAGCGGCTACTGATACATTCAGGCTTTCTGTAAATCCATGCATTGGGATAACAACATTTTCATCCGCTTGTTCGAGAATAGTGTTGCTAACTCCGGATAGTTCTGTTCCCATTACTATCGCGGTTTTTTGTGTGATGTCTAGTTCTTCGAGTGGTATTGCATTTTCATGAAGTGCTGTTGCAACGATTTTATATCCTTTCGATTTCAGATCTTGAATACACGCAAGTGTGTTGTTTTTGTGTTCGTGAAATTGATGAATGGTGAGCCAATCGAAAGCGCCTTTTGCGATGCGTCTGTGCATGTGAAAAGGGTTTGTGTTTTCGATCGCATAAATATCTTGAATGCCCCAACTCTCCATGCTTCGCAGCACTGCGCTAGAGTTGTGGGCTTGATACACATCTTCTAGAACAAGCGTCAAATGGCGTGTTCGGAGCGATGCGATAGAGTCGAACAATTCACGTTTGCGCGGCGTCAAATGTTCGCTTAGTACTTTATAAAGCCCTTCAGACATGCGAGTGTGAAAATAGAGTTTTGAAAAAAAGAAAGGCCTCTCGACAGGCTCGAGGACCGCGGTATTGTGGATAGAAAAAAAGAAAGGCCACTCGAGAGTGGCCTTCAATTTTTTTGGAGCAAAGATTACTTCACTTTAGTTTGAAGTTCAGCACCAGCTTTGAAACGTACTACGTTTTTAGCTTTGATAGTGATTTCTTTACCAGTTTGTGGGTTACGACCTTTACGAGCGGCACGCTTAGTAACGCTGAAAGAACCGAAACCAACTAGAGCTACACGATCTCCTTTTTTAAGAGCTTTTGTAGTTGACTCGATGAATCCATCAAGAGCTTTCTTAGCATCAGCTTTAGAAAGTTTTGCGCTTGAAGCAATTGCTTCAATAAGTTCTGCTTTGTTCATTGTATTTATTGAATTTTAGGGTTAAACATTCAAGCCTTTGCTTGTATGAAGCCAAATGTAGAAGAGTAATCTTTATGAAAGCAAGGTCTGACGCGGAAAATTTGCGTTTTTGTTGATAAAACCTCAATCTTGTTCATAACGGTGGCCAAAAACACCCCGAAATAGGCATTAATAGGGCTGTTCAGGGTGTTTTATTACCTTTGTTTTCATGAGGACACTATATATAATAGCATTCATTCTACTAAATATGACTTCAAATGCCACTACTTGGCAGATTGTAGTCGGCGGAAATCAGGCGAATCAGAACGATTTGCCCAATTATTCCCCCAATCAACTCAATATATATGAAGGCGATGTGGTAGAGTGGGTTTGGTTGACCAGCAACCACACCGTTACAAGCACCGGCGGTGTGACATCTTTTGATTCAGGCGTATTGAATGCAGGTCAAACATTTAGTGTGACTTTCACTACTTCAGGTTTTATAACGTATGAATCAACAGTTGCAGGAGACGCTGAGACGATGTTTGGGACCATATTCGTTAATCCTGGCGTATCAGTGTCAGAAAATGAAATGGACGCTCCTATGGTCAGTATTTATCCAAATCCTGCGACTGATTTTTTTTATATAGATAATAAAGAAAATGAAAATGTAGGTTTTGTGATCTACGATGCATGCGGACGTGCGGTGCTTTCTGGAAGTGTGAATAGGATGAGTGGGGTGCAGGTGGATGTTTCAACTTTGACTTCTGGAGTTTACTTCGTAAGGATACGATCAACGTCAATTCTTTTGATGAAGCGGTAGGTTTGATTTCGGATTCCGGATTTCTGATTTCTGATTTCTGAATTTGGAATCGATGAACGCAGGGGGTTGGCCACGGATTGCACCACCCCTCGACTACAGTCACTTCGTTCCTTCCGCTCGGGGACCGGACGCACGCATTTTCAAGTGGGATTTGATGCTTGAATAAAAACACAAAGTGTTTTTATTCAAGCATCAAATCCATATAGAAACAATGCGTAACCGGTCCTCGAGCGGAGTGGAGAATTGATGAGCGTTTAGCGAGTCAATTCGCAACGAAGTCGAGAGGTGGTGCAATCCGTGGACCGCCCTAATTGCACCCGAAGTCAAAAGAAGTTTGAAGTATGAAGTTTGAAGTGTGAAGGATATGGCTGAGGTTTGATAGTTGACTTTTGATGTTTTTTCAGAAATTAGAAATCAAAAATCAAAAATTAGAAATTCGGAATCCGGAATCCGAAATCCGGAATCCGAAATCCAAAATCAGTATCCACTATGAAGCTTGAAACTGCTCGTACCATTATGCGTCCTTTAACTATTCTTGATGCAGAAGATTTCTA
>JBJOKO010000027.1:0-14796 GCA_046046035.1 Bacteroidota bacterium
ATAGTCAAAACCCGACTCGTCTTCCACGAGGGCAATGCCTTTTGAAGGGAAGCCTATTATTTTGCCTTCACACTTATCATTTAGAAATCTAACTGTATCTCCTTTTGCGAATTCCATATCGCAAAAATAGAAAACTTATGGCGCTAAACGCTTGATAAACCAATTGAAGTCAGAATCAACTGTATAAACAAGGCGATCGTGAAGTCGGCTTGGGCGACCTTGCCAGAACTCGAAATAATGAGGAATCACTCTGAAACCGCCCCAATGAGGAGGACGAGGAACAGCTTTTCCATCGAATTCTTGTTTGTATTTGATGACTGCCGCGTCTAATTCCTCGCGCGTTCTTAATTCAGAAGATTGCATAGATGCCCACGCCGCGATTTGACTTTCGCGCGGACGAGAGGCGAAATATTCATCGCTTTCTTCGGCGCTGATTTTACGAGCAACGCCCGAAACACGAATTTGTCTTTCTATAGTATTCCAGAAAAAGTTCATTCCAACCTTTTCGTTATTCTCAATATCCTTACCTTTTCTCGAAGTGTAATTGGTGAAAAAAGTCAATCCACCTGCATCAAAACTTCTAAGGAGAAGTATGCGAGAACTAGGGAAGCCATTTTCATCAATGGTACTTAAGGTAAATGCGTTGTAATCCTTTATACCGTCTCTTCTCGCATCTTCTAGCCAAAATTCAAATTGTTCCCATGGTGTCGAAGCAGCTTCAGATTCAAGCAGAATGTGTCTTCTGTACTCGTTTCTTTCTGTGAAAATGTCGTCGTTTATGCGTGTCATAGTTGGGATGGAATTACTAGTCAAAGATACCTCAAATGATTTGATTTTTCATACATTTCGAGCATGAAATGGATACTGAGAATAATCATAGCAATCCTTGTTCTCTTAGGAATTGGAATTGCATTTTTATATTACAAAGGCAACAAAACCAAGCCCGTATATGAAGGAAACATCGGCCTGGACGGTTTGAAAGAGTCCGTTGATGTTTATTACGACTCCACGGGCATTCCACATATTGAAGCAAAAAACAAAATTGACCTTTACATGGCCTTTGGTTATGTGCACGCTCAGGACCGACTTTTTCAAATGGAATTGTTGCGTCGCGCCGGTAAAGGCAGGCTTTCTGAAATCATCGGTGGTCCGATGGTGAAGGTGGATAAGATATTTCACACTATAGGTCTTCCAGAATATGCCAAGCAATCGGCTGCTTTAATGGAAAAACAAAAGGGTACAGAAATGTACAATGAGATAACGGCTTATTTGGAAGGAATCAATTCCTTTATGCGTGAAGACAAATTGCCTCCCGAGTTTAGCATCATTGGAATTCCGAAAGAAGAGTTTACAATAGAAGATTTGTATGCGATTACAGGAGCCATGTCATTTAGTTTTTCTCAGGGACAAAAAACAGAACCCGTTGTCGACTTCATTGCAAAGAACTACGGCACTCAGCATCTCAAGGATATTGCCCTATGGCATGATTCGGGAGAGTCGTCGATACCTTTTCATGACGCTCGTGTTCCGAAAGACACATCAAAAACATTTTCTCAGATTGGTACTGGTCTGATGAACGCTGCGGAATCGTTGCCCTTTGCACCTCTTGAAGGAAGCAATGCTTGGGTAGTAGATGGTAGTCGCACGAAGAGTTCTAAAGTACTTTTCTGTAATGACACACACATTGGGTACCTCGCGCCACAGACATGGTATGAGGCTTATTTGACTTGTCCGGGCTTTGAACTTTACGGACATTTCATGGCTGCGGTACCGTATGCTTTGGTCGGAAGAAATCAAGACTTGTCGTGGGGACTTACCATGCTGCTCAATGATGACATGGATTTTTACAAAGAAAAAATTGTCGGAGATAGCGTGATGTACAAAGGAAAAATGGAGGCACTCACCTATCGTGACGTTACCATTGTTGTGAAAGACAGCGCTAGTGTGCAATTGCATATTCCGATAACGCCCCATGGTCCTGTAGTGAATGGAGCCTTTGAATCTCTTGAAAATTCCACTGAGCCGATTTCGATGTGCTGGACTTACACGCAAAAAGAAAATCAAACTGTAGATGCATTTCGCGGAATGAATAATGCGCATGAAATGGCCACTTTTGAAAAAGAGATTGAGAAAATTCATGCGCCAGGTTTGAGTCTAAACTATGGCGATGCGAAAGGAAACATTGCATGGTGGGCTTGTGCTTCTTTAGCTATTCGCCCAAAGCATGTCAATCCATGGACATTATTGGACGGGTCGACAGGAGCAGATGACTGGTTGGGATATTATGCTTTCAAACAAAATCCAAGAAACATAAATCCAGAAGAAGGTTTTATTTACAGTGCGAATGATTGGCCAGCCTATAAAACAAGCACACTAGGTTGGGACTCGACTTCAATCAATGATTGGTATCCTGGTTATTATAAACCACAATACCGAGCTGATAGAATTAGTAGACTTCTTCGAGAAAGTGAGTCGTGGGATATGAAGTCAATTCAAACAGTAATGAACGATGTCAAGAGTGATGCAGACGCGAAATTGATGGAGGAGTTTTATTTTGTACTAAAGGATAGCATTGACTTTGAAAAGCACGAAGTGTATCGACAATACGCGGAGCTTTTCATTTGGGATGGGACCTATCAACGCGATATGTATGAGCCTACCTTCTTTACTAAATTATTGTATCATTATCTTCATGAAGCTTGCGCAGATGAACTCGGAGAAGAGCAATTCAAACTGTTTCTAACAACACATCAGGTGCAACGTGCGCAGAGTGTTCTAATTCAAAATAAGAAATCACCATGGTGGGATAATGTCATGACGACCGATAAAAAGGAAACGAGAAGAGACATAATAGTAAAGGCTTTTGAAAAGAGTATTGCAGAGCTTCAAGATCAGTTTGGAAGCAATCCTAAAATTTGGAATTGGAGAAAAGCTTGTCAACTCGAAGTAAAGCACCCACTCGGAGAAGTAGCGCTTCTTCGACCATTTTTCAATATCGGTCCGGAGCCAGTGGATGGTAGCAATGAAACAATTCAACAGAGCGGTTTCTATCTAAATGGTGAAGGTGAATACAAAGTGTTCTTTGGTTCGCAAATGCGCATCATCGTTGACTTTGCTCATCCTGACAGTGCAATAAATATTACTCCTTGCGGTAATAGCGGGCATTTGTTTAGCGAGCATTATAGCGATCAATACGAGCGATATTGCAACAAGCAATATCGAATTCAGCGCATGAGTAGAAACAGGTATGCTGGAGAAAAACATTTGATCTTAACTCCGGTTTATCCCACATGAAGAAAATAGGATTGATTTCGGACACGCATGGTTGGTTAGACCCTGCTGTGTTCAAGCATTTCGCGGAATGTGATGAGATATGGCATGCAGGTGATATTGGCACCTTGGATGTGCTTGAGCAATTGAGAAAATTCAAACCGACACGTGCAGTTTATGGCAATATTGATGGTCATGAAATAAGAATTGATTGTCCTGAAAATTTGCGATGGAAATGTGAAGAGGTCGATGTTTGGATTACCCATATTGGAGGCCGTCCGGGAAATTATGCATTACCAATTAAAGCAAAAATTAAAGCTCATCCCCCACAACTATTTATCTGTGGGCACTCGCACATTTGTTTGGTGAAAATGGATCAAACAATCAAGACATTGCACATGAATCCTGGTGCAGCCGGCAGGCATGGTTTTCATAAAGTAAGAACGCTTCTGCGATTTGAAATTGATGGGAAGAAGATTCAGAATTTGGATCTTATAGAGCTGGGGCCGCGGACGGAGGGTAAAGGGTAGAGGGTAGAGGGTGAAGTTTGAAGTGTGAAGTTTGAAGTTTGAAGTAAATAAGAAATAAGAAATAAGAAATAAGAAATCAGAAATCAGAAATTTGGAATCACGAAATGTCGAGGGGTACTGGGATAGAGATAATATCGGAGTCATTTGATGGTAATCCTGCCATTGTATTTTCTGTGGGTCATGGATTGGGCTATCAGTTTAGGAAAAAGCGATTGGCGGCCTTTCTTTATGACTTCTGTAATAGAAGAAATGGCGTTTATTTTTCTTCAAATAAAAAAGGTTTGATCTGTTTTTATCATTCAGCAGCCAAAGTGCCTTGGCACTTAAACTTATGGGATGAACTTTGTGTAGGGCTGTTTGCAGTAGGTCCATTTAGACTTTTACCTCTTTTGAAAAGAAGTAAAGAAATTAAAAAAGCACAAGCACCTTTCGGTCCTCACCTCCACTGCTGGTATTTAGGGGTAATTTCTGGTTATCGAGATTATACTTCCTCGGCAGAATTGAAAAACATTCTTTACAACACCTCCGATAAACTAGGCATCCCTGTTCTAGCAGAAACAACCATTGATCAAAATAAAATGGTCTATGAAAGAATGGGCTTCCAGCACTACGGTAATGTAACCGTAAATGGAATGACCACATACTTATTAGTTCGATATCCCAAAAGCCAATAGCCAACAGCCAAAAGCCAAAAGCTAACAGCCAAAAGCCAACAGCCAAAAGCCAAAAGCTAACAGCCAATAGCCAAAAGCCAACAGCCAAAAGCAAAATAACGTGAAAAAATATTGTCGGGTTCTATTCTATCGTATATTTGCGATGAATATAAACAAGGACAGATATTTATGGCAAAGCACGAAGAATTTACGGTTAAGGATAACAAGGTGGCTAAATACGCGAAAGCCCTATCCCACCCCGCTCGTATTGCAATATTAAGATTGCTAATTCAGCGTCAAGCTTGCATTTGTGGAGATATCGTGGAGGAATTGCCATTATCACAAAGCACGGTAAGTCAACACTTGAAAGAGCTCAAAGACGCTGGACTTATAAAAGGTGAAATAGAGGGCGTAAAGATTTGCTACTGCATAGATGAGAAGGAATGGACGGAAGCCAAAAGATACATTGACGAGCTATTTGCATCGTACAATACCGATAAGAAATGTTGTTAATTTAAAATAGATTCAATATGAAAACAGAACAAGAGTTAAAGGACATTGTACGTGAAAAGTACAGTCAGATTGCCTTACAAGATATCGATGACAATAAATCATCATGCTGCGGTGCGGGAGGATGTTCTACCGAAGTGTACAATATCATGACCGACGATTATACAGAAATTGATGGATACAAATCAGAGGGAGACTTGGGATTGGGCTGTGGACTACCCACACAATTCGCTAAAATTAAAAAAGGCGATACAGTAGTAGATTTAGGTAGCGGCGCGGGAAATGACTGCTTCATTGCACGTCACGAAACCGGTCCGGAAGGTAAGGTTGTGGGTATTGATTTTACTCCAGCAATGATCGAAAAAGCACGATTGAATGCAGAGAAATTGGGATTCAATAACGTAGAATTCCGTCAAGGTGATATCGAGAAAATGCCGATGACAGCTAACGTAGCCGATGTGGTGGTTAGCAACTGTGTTTTGAATTTGGTTCCAAATAAGAATGCTGTATTCGCTGAGATTGCGCGCATTCTTAAACCAGGCGGACACTTTAGTATATCCGATGTAGTATTGGAAGGAAACCTTCCTGAGGCGTTGCAAAAGGATGCTGAGATGTATGCAGGTTGTGTGAGTGGCGCCATTCAAAAATCAGAATACCTTGGACTTATTGAAAAGAATGGATTCACCAACATCACGATTCAAAAGCACAAGCCTATTATTATCCCAAATGACATTTTAAGCAAGTATTTGAGCGCTGATCAGATTGCTGAATTTGGAAAGTCAGCAGGTATATACAGCATCACAGTATATGCAGAAAAGAAAGCAGCATGCTGCGCTCCTGGTTGTTGCGACTAATAACTAGAATATCCAATAAACAAAAAAGGCTAGTGAAGATCACTAGCCTTTTTTTATGTTTTAATAATTCGATTATTGCTTGTTATGCAGTTCTTGCACTGGAACACGAACGCCATTGTAGTATCCTACGATGAACGCATCTGTGAATCCTCTTTTTTGTAGCATTTGCATTGCTGCCTCTGCTTTACCATAAGAAGTAAACATACCAACACAATAGCGAGTAAATCCAGAAGGTGTTTTCTCAACATGGATTGGCTCAAGTCCAGTGAAAATATCTGTATCCACATCTTCAAGGAAAGCACCCACTTGAACCATGTAGACTGCTCCTGCAGGCATGGCATTGGTATTTTCAAATGAAGTAAATCCAGTGTATTTCTTTTTTGTTCCAATAACGAAAACATCTTCCACTAATGCAGGAAGTATTGTAGGTTGAACGGTATTCCCGTTTTGTCCAGATGCAGTAGAATCAACTGGTGTAGAAGTGCCATTATTTCCAGAAGATGAATTATTCGATCCACCATCTGTGTTCGAACCAGAGGTATTGCTTCCTGAGGTGTTTCCTCCTTCTCCATTTTCCGAAGAAGTATTACCGCTGGAATTATTGCTACCGCCATTATTCACATTCGCTGCAAGGATATCTTCATTGCTGCTGATTACTTTAAACTCTGTTCTTCTATTCAAAGCAAGTTCATCTTCCGTGCAGGTAGTTTTAACCGCTCCTTCGCAGCGACAATCGTTCACAGGTTGATCTTCACCATAACCTTTGTATTTTAATTGAACTACTCCTACACCCTTGTTCACGAGATATTGAACAGTGGCATTAGCACGTTTCGTTGACAGATCTTGGTTCGACTTTCTTGAAGAGCGACAATCGGTGTGAGAACCGCACTCGATAGTGAACTGTGGATTATCCAATAGAATATCCGCAATTTTATCAAGCTCTATAGATCCTTGAGGAGTGATATCCCACTTACCCGTTTCGAAGTAAATTGGTTTAATTGCGAGAATCGCTCCCAAGTCGTCACCGATATTAATCTTCTTCATCGTCAAATCAGCAATAGAGTTTAAATCAAGTTGTGTTGATCCACTTTCCAATTTAACATGTGTAATCGACTTTGGTCTGTAACCAGCGCGCTCCAATTGAATATCTACATACGAACTCAAATCAAATTTCTTCAAGTCAATACCTTGAGAGAAGGTTCCGTTTTCAAGGGTTACCAATGAATCCATGCCATTTATTCCAATCAGACGAATCTTCACTCCATTGATAGGCTCGCCAGATTTTTCATCTTTAACAATACCGTTCACATCAAGAGTGCTTACCGGCGTTAAAGCGATTTTTTGTTGAACTGTTCTGAAATAAGCATGTCTTGGAGCAGGATAGGAAGCTTGTGACTGTTTGTATCCATTAGCTACAATATTCAATGTTCCTCCGTTTGCATTTGCTTGAATTGCACCAGCATCATCAGTAATCATTACTTCCGAAGGAATAGAAGAAACTTCGTATTGTGTTTTCACAGTATCTCCGCGAAGAACTTCGTTTGTTTCTGAATTTACAAGTGTCACTTCCCAGCCACCGAAAAGCGTATTTGGAATAAATGCACTGTAGATATTATCGTTGCCATCTCTATTGGTAGTAAAATAGTATTGCCCTTTTACATCAGGAGATTCTACCATATAGAAATCATCACGAGTACTATTTATAGGTAGATCGAGCAAGCGAGGTTTTGACCAAATACCATCGCGATCCATAGTTGATGCATAGATATCTAATCCACCGAATCCTGAAGCTCTGTTTGATGAGAAGACCAGAATGCTGTCTGTAAGTAAGGTTGGATAAAGTTCGTCCGCTGCTGTATTCACGTTATCTCCAAGAGATTTTGGCTCTTGACAGCTTCCATCTTCATTTCTAACTACGATATACAAGTCCATTCCACCTTTGCCTTCAGGAGAATCAGAGGCATAGAACAACTTGCTTCCATTTCCATTTAGGAAAGGATGAACATAATTAAATTCCGTTGCGAAGAAGTCTATTTCTTCAGACTTGCTGTCCTTTAGTGTAGAAATTTTCTTTTGATGAATTGTAACACGTGCAGGAACCTTTTTGCCTTTAGGTTGAACGTTTCTATTGAATAAAATACCATCAATATCTTCAGCGATAGTCACAGGACCGTCGTGCAGATTTGAGTTCATTTTCTTAAATGGGTTATTGTAATTACCCGAAGTGTCTGCTATTTGCAAATAAGGTTTGTCATTCCATTGAAAGTTCTGACGCGGAGTGTACATCGTTTGATGATTTGACAAGAAGTACATTTTTCCTTGATAGAAAAAAGGAGTCATTTCATCATCGAGTGTATTGAATTCCTCAGCGTAAACTTTGATTTGATCTTCCGGAGCTTGAACCAAAGGATTTCTGTATAAAAGCACTTCAGGACCGGCTTCTGAATTTGAAATTGTATTTGCAATTCTAGCAGACTCACCGAGATTACCCATTTGCTTTAATGCTTCGGCGTATTTCACCTTATCATCTGGAGCCATATTTTCATCTGGCACTTTCGCGAAGGCTTCCACAGCTTTATCCATGTGAAGCATTTCAAATTGACTCAGTGCAAGAATCTTATATTTCAAAGGATCTTCACCTTTGATTGACTCACACACTTTCGCTGCTTCCGCATAAGATTTATCTGCGTAAAGCTTTTCGGCATATTTCAATTTTGATGAAGTTCCGCAAGCAGCGAGAATCATCAAAAAGAAAACTATATATTGAAATTTCATATTCATAGAATTTGAATCTATTAGAACAAACGAGGTGAGATTTGTGAACCTTTTGGTCCCATCATGAAGCGAAGCATGATTTCATGTGTGCTTCCAGCCAATGTTCCCAAGTCATTGAATTCTCTATCGTATGCATAACCAATTTTGAAGAATGGGTGAGCTTGAACTTCGAGCATTGCCACGGCAGCACTGTTGGTGCGGTAGCCCACTCCTACTCCAATCATTTTTTTATAATACACATTTAGATTAATGTCGGCATTAATCGGAGCGCCGCTCACTTGCTTAACCAATACACTTGGCTTAAGAGCGAACAATGGATCGATTTCGTAGACATATCCTACATGGTAGAAAATATGAGGAATTTCATAAGACTTCGTAACAGCAGTTACTTCTTGCGATGCCAATTCATTTTTCATGATATGAGGCACTGAAATTCCTCCGAATAAATTCTTCGAATAGTAGAAAACTCCTGCTCCGAAATTGATTGTGCTTTCTTTCAAATTCGCACCGAACGTTGGATCAGAGGTATTATCCAAACTATGCATCACATCACCGAGAGCGATATTGTATTGCGAATAGTTTGCTTGAATCCCCATTGCAATTCTGAACTTGGTGAAATGAAGGTGATACGCTCCCGCGAGAGAAATCGTATTTCGATCCATTACACCAATTTGATCATTATTGAATGACAGCCCCCCTCCCATTTTCTCATTGAAAAAAGGAGAATGAACATTGGCAACAATAGTTTTTGGTGCACCAGGTATTCCAGTCCATTGTGTTCTGTAGAGCACATTGGCATTTATACCTTCATGACTTCCGGCATACCCCGGATTGATGGCCATGCCATTAAACATGTACATAGAATACTGAGGGTCCTGTTGAGCTATTCCGAAGAAAGGAACAAAGCCTAGTATTGCGAATAGTATTTTTTTCATGTTCTTCATGATTACCTCCAAAGTGTTATGTATCCAACATTTTCTTTTGCTATGCCATCAACTGTAATGATGTAGAAATAGGTTCCGGATGGCAAGTCACCGCTTGCAGATCCTTGGTTAGCTTGACCGTTCCAATCATTTTGATAATTAGAAGAAGCATAAACTAACGCACCCCATCTGTTGAAAATTTGGAGATTAATTGTTGTACCGCCTTTCAATCCTTCGAGAACGAAGAGATCATTGTTGTTGTCATTATTTGGTGAGAATCCTTCAGGAATGAAGAGTTCACATTGATCAGCATCGAGATAGTTTGGTACTCCATCGTAATCACAATCATCCGGCATGATGCCATCACCATTGTAATCCAATTCTACTGCTGTAGCTAACCCATCTCCATCATCGTCAAGATCAAGATAGTTTGGAGTTGTGTCGCCATCGGTATCGTCTGGACCTATTCCATCGCCATCAACATCGTTTTCATCAGCATCCAAAGCACCATCTCCATCGCTATCCAAATCTTGGAAGTTCAATAGTCCGTCACCGTCTGTATCTGGTGGTACAAGTCCATCAGGATCGAGTGAGTCATCAAGACCATTTCCATCAAGGTCTGTTATAGGACCTGAACCGAAGTAACCATCACCGTCGGTGTCTATTCCACCACCTTCGATAACATCATTAATTCCGTCGCCATCGCTATCGCTGTCGAATTGATCGATAACACCGTCGCCATCTGTGTCGCCACCATTTTGCGCGGTCAACATTTCTGTTGCATCGGTGATGCCGTCGTTGTCGTCATCGATGTCGTTACCGTCATTTACACCATCAAGATCAGTATCTGCACAGTCGCCTGTGTTGAGTCCTTCATCGATTTGTGTATCGCAGTTGTTATCGATGTTATCACACACTTCAATTCCATCAGGATTGATTTCATCATTGGTATCATCACAATCCAATGAGTTCGCAACGTAGCCTGTTGGCTGAGAGCAACCTGTTGTGGTTGAATTCAAATCACCGTAAGTGTCACCGTCTGCATCAGCATAATACGCGTTTACTACTGCATCTTCGTCAATAGTAATGTTACAGTTGTTATCAAATCCATCGCAGAGATCTAGCACTGAAGGATTGATGTCAAAGTTCGTGTCGTCGCAGTCGGTATCATCTAATACATAACCCAAAGGTTGGAAGCAAGATTCGATAGTGCTGTTGGGATCGCCATAGCCGTCAACATCAGCATCTAAATAATACGTAGTGGTTCCAAAACCTTCGTCTATTTGAGTATCACAGTTATTGTCTAGTCCATCACACACTTCTAACGCACCATCATTAATACTGAAGTCTGCATCGTTGCAATCGGTATTGTTTAATGAATAACCTACTGGTTGAGAACATGCATCGAGTGGTGCATTGTTATCTCCATAACCATCGTTATCGGTGTCTGCATAATATGTAGTGAGGATAAGTCCTTCGTCGATGCTTAGGTCACAGTTGTTATCCAAGCCATCACATACTTCAGGATTTCCAGGGAACACAGTGCCGTTCGAATCATCACAATCTGTATTATCAGTAACATATCCCGAAGGCGCTACGCATGCATCGAATGTGTTGTTAGGATCACCATAGTTGTCAAAGTCAGCATCGGCATAGAACGTAGTAAGAACCAATCCTTCGTCAATAGCTATATCACAGTTGTTATCCAAACCATCGCACAATTCTGGAGCGCCGGGATAAACAGTATTATCAGCATCATTACAATCTGTAAGATCGCTCACATATCCAACAGGAGCAACACATGCGTCAATTGTATTTGTAGGATCCCCGAAAGTATCACCGTCTGTATCCGCGAAGAACGTTGTCAATACTAATGACTCATCAATTTGAGTATCGCAGTTATTGTCAAACCCATCGCACAATTCTGGATTGCCAGGGAACATGGTTGGATTAGTATCATCACAATCGGTATTGTCAGAAACATATCCAACAGGCGCAGTGCAAGCTTGAATTGAGTTTGCTGGATCACCAAACGTGTCTCCATCAAGATCAGCATAGAAAGTTAGATTGCCTGTTTCGTCGATTTGTGTGTCACAGTTATTATCAAAACCATCGCATATTTCGGTATTGCCTGGATAATTCTGATTGTTGTTGTCATCACAATCTGTATTATCTGCAACATATCCAAAAGGCGCGGTGCACGCTAGGAATGGCATATTGATATCACCAAAACCATCATTATCTGCATCGGCATAGAATGTATTCGTACCAGTTTCATCAATTGCGAAATTGCAGTTGTTGTCGGCACCATCACATACCTCAGTGATTCCAGGATTTATAAGAGCGTTGGTATCATCACAGTCAGTATTGTCTGCTACATATCCTGCTGGCGGAGAACAAGCTTGAATGGTCGAAGCGTTGTCGCCATAAGTATCGTTATCTGTATCAGCGTAGAATGTAAGAAGCACACCTTCGTCAATTGACAAATCGCAGTTGTTGTCCAATTCATCACACAATTCAGGAGCACCAGGATAAACGCTATTGTTATTGTCATTGCAGTCAGTATCTAATGCTGAATAGCCCACAGGCGCAGTGCATGCCAAGATAAAGTTTGCTGTTGTTCCGAAACCATCCAAATCCAAATCCTCATAGAACACTAGTTGAACACCTTCATCGATTGCTAAGTCACAATCATCATCTACTTCATTGCAAGTTTCAAATGCACCTGGGAAAATACTACCATTGCTATCATCACAATCGGTATTATCTGAAACATATCCAGGAGGAGCAACACATGCTTGAATCGTGTTGTTTAAGTCTCCATAAGTATCGAAATCTGCATCGGCATAGAACGTAGTTAATACTAATCCTTCATCAATAGTCAGATCACAGTTGTTATCCAAACCATCACACAATTCAATTGCCCCTGGATAAACAGTTGCATTGTTGTCATTACAATCGGTGTTATCTAAAACATATCCAACTGGCAGACTGCATGCAAGAATTGTATTGAGAGGATCACCATAAGTGTCATTATCAACGTCTGCATAATAGGTATTCTGAACACCTTCATCGATTGTTGTATTACAGTTGTTGTCGGCTTCATCGCAAACTTCCACTCCTGCTATATTAATAGTAGGATCTGTATCATCACAATCGGTATTGTCGGTAACATAACCTAAAGGTTGGGTGCAAGCAAGAACTGTATTTAAAGGATCACCATAAGTGTCATTATCCAAATCTGCATAGAAGGTAGTTTGAACACCTTCATCGATTGTTAAATTACAGTTGTTATCTATTCCGTCGCAGACTTCAGCCACTCCAGGATTTAATGAAGCATCTGTATCATCGCAATCTGTATTGTCGATTACATAGCCTACAGGTGCCGTGCAAGCTTGAACTGAGTTTGAAGCATCACCATATGTATCGTTATCGGCATCAGCGTAGAAAGTAGTTAATACTCCTTCATCGATTAGTGTATTACAGTTGTTATCCGCACCGTCACAAACTTCAGCCACACCAGGATTGACAGAGGCATCAGTATCATCACAATCGGTATTGTCGCTTACATATCCAGCAGGCGCTGTGCATGCAAGAATTGTGTTTGCAGGATCACCATAAGTATCGTTGTCAGTATCTGCATAGAATGTGATGTTTCCTGTTTCATCAATTAAAACGTCACAATCGTTATCAGCTCCATCGCATACTTCTGTTCCTGCAGGATTGATAGTAGCATCAGTATCATCACAATCAGTATTGTCGCTTACATAACCAACAGGCGCAGTGCAAGCGAGGATAGTATTACCTGCATCACCGTAAGTATCGTTATCGGTATCTGCATAGTAGGTATTTTGAACTCCCTCGTCTATTGCAGTATTACAGTTATTATCTGCTCCATCGCAAATTTCCACTCCTGCGATATTAATAGTAGGATCCGTATCGTCGCAGTCAGTATTATCACTTACATATCCTACTGGCGCCGTGCAAGCGAGAACAGTGTTGGTCGGATCGCCATAAGTATCATTGTCTGTATCTGCGTAGAATATATTCGTACCACCCTCATCAATCGTTACGTTACAGTTGTTATCAAATCCATCGCACACTTCAGTTGCACCTGGATTGATAGCGGCATCTGTATCGTCACAATCGGTATTGTCACTTACATAACCAGCGGGAGCTGTACATGCAAGAATGGTATTTGCAGCATCACCATAAGTATCGTTGTCAGTATCTGCATAGAATGTGATGTTTCCTGTTTCATCAATTAGAACGTCACAGTCATTGTCAGCACCATCACACACTTCTGTTCCAGCTGGGTTGATCGTCGCGTCAGTATCATCACAATCTGTATTGTCGCTTACATAACCAACTGGCGCAGAACAAGCAAGGATAGTATTACCAGCATCTCCATACGTATCGTTATCGGTATCTGCGTAGTATGTATTCTGAACTCCCTCGTCGATTGCAGTGTTACAGTTGTTGTCAGCTCCATCGCAAACTTCTACTCCAGCTATATTAATAGTAGGATCAGTATCATCACAGTCTGTATTATCACTTACATAACCAATAGGCGCTGTGCAACCAAGAACAACATTGGTAGGATCTCCATACGTGTCATTGTCAGCATCGGCATAGAAAGGAATGTTTCCACCTTCATCAATCGTTACGTTACAGTTGTTATCAAATCCATCGCACACTTCAGTTGCACCAGGATTGATAGCGGCATCTGTATCATCACAATCGGTATTATCACTTACATAGCCGGCAGGAGCTGTACATGCAAGAATAGTGTTTGCAGGATCTCCATAAGTATCATTATCGGTATCTGCATAGAAGGTGATGTTTCCTGTTTCATCAATTAAAACATCACAATCGTTATCTGCACCATCGCATACTTCTGTTCCAGCAGGATTGATAGTCGCATTAGTATCATCACAATCTGTATTGTCGCTTACATAACCAACCGGAGCAGAACAAGCAAGAATTGTGTTGCCAGCATCACCATACGTATCGTTATCGGTATCTGCGTAGTATGTATTCTGAACTCCCTCGTCAATTGTTGTGTTACAGTTGTTGTCTGCGCCATCGCAAACTTCTACTCCAGCTATATTAATAGTAGGATCAGTATCATCACAATCAGTATTATCACTTACATATCCAACAGGTGCAGTGCAAGCGAGAATAGTATTGGTTGGATCACCATACGTGTCATTATCTGTATCCGCGAAGAAAGTAGTTTGCACTCCCTCGTCAATAGTAACGTTACAGTTATTGTCCGCAC
>JBJOKO010000028.1:0-14530 GCA_046046035.1 Bacteroidota bacterium
TAAGATTGTAGTATCTTGATCCAGCGGTTCATACTTCTTTACAATTGTGACACCATTATTGACACAAACGATGATCTCACCAATCTCAGCCCTATTTTGACGGCGAGCAATGATGAGGTCACCTTCATGAATCTTTGGTATCATTGAGTCGCCCTTTGCCTCAACGATGAAGGCCTCGCTTGCAGGAAATCGCATCAACCTAGAAGCTATTGGCACTCGATCAATGGGGCTGTCTTCTAAGAAGAATCCCTCCGCTCCGCATTGGGCAAGTCCATACATGTTCACGTAAACCACTGGTCTTTCTGGATCAGTCAGTATGGTATAGTCTTTTGGGTTATTATGGTTACGCTTTAGGTATCCACGCTTTTCGAGCTGCGAAATATGATGATGAACGACACTCTTTGAAGAGACACCTAAACTCTCGCGTAATTCTTCCATAGTGAGAGGTGCGTCAATATTATCGCGCAAAATCGACAATAACTTCTCTTGTGTGGGGTGCATTTCTTTCATGCCGCTAATATCGCGAAAAACCAGAATAGTTTTTCACATTTATTCAACCGTTCGAGTTTCTGTTCTACAATTGATTATCTTTGTTCTAACTTTTGTTCTAGAAACATAAGGACATTTTTTTATTAATTAAATCCATTCAATCATGAAAGGAAAATACTTACGGTTTGTTGGTGCCAATAACCAATACTACTTTAGCCTAGTAGCTCCAAATGGAGAAAAGCTTCTTAGAAGTGAAGGGTATGTGACGGCTGCGGCGAGAGATAACGGGATTGAATCCGTTAGGGTTAATTCTCCCTTTGATTCTCGCTATGACCGTCGAACTTCGGTAAACGGTCAGTACTATTTTAATCTGAAAGCTGCCAATGGACAAGTCATTGGAACTAGTGAAATGTATGTTAGCGCTCAGGGAAGAGACAATGGTATTGAGGCAGTTAAGCGGTATGCTCCGACAGCGGATCTAGCTTAATCTGCGAAGAGCAAACCGAAATTCTACAAAATTATCCGGTCTGTTGGTCGGATTTTTTTGTGGCCAAAACTTTCATCGATTCATACCTGCGGCAGACTCTAGATTCCTCTTGAAATCAGTGTCAACAGTCACTCCATAAAATTTGAACTGATTGTAGAATACCATAACAGACAGAACCATTATCGAATTTCTAAAATCACCCTTGGAAAAAACACTACCATCTTCCGCTGCATTGATGTCCTGAATTTGATACCTGAATACATCAGCGTGACCAATTACCTCCCAGCCATATTTTTGTACCACCTCTGACTCATAGACGTGTAAATCCTGAAATGGCTTTCCTTCAAAAACTATTCTTGTATCGAAATTCTCTGGTATTGGAACGCCATATTTAGCGAAAAATATTCCTAGGTGCGTTTTCAAAGCACTGTCTAAAAAATTATTCAACTCAAAGTTTACAGCCACTACTTTTCCATTCTCATCAAAGAATAGATTCGTGAATTTTGATTTACGAAGAATGGATTTCACTGCTTTACGGGTAATTTCCTCATGATCTTGATTCTTGTCATTCATAATGCCTATGGCATCACGCATTGTTTCATCGATCTTGGCATGCGCTTGATTGCATTCTAAGCAAGCTGGTATCGTTAATAGATTAACTTTATATTCTTCTGGTAGACCAGTATAGAATGCTTTGGCAGGAATATGCTCCCTAGTTATAGTTTCATTAGTTAAACATTTACCACACTTAAAACAAACAAGTTCACTCATAATAGTTGAATTTATTTTGATCAAAATTAGTTACCTTTCACGATTCAAAACAGACATTAATGGAAGTCATTTGCCTAGAAGATAAAGCCTTCTATGCCCTGATTGAGCAGGTGGTTTCTCGGTTAAAAACCGAGAACGCAAATCTTCCTGCTCGGTGGATTACTGGTGAAGAGGCTATGGCATTGCTTCAAATTAAGTCCACAACGACCCTTCAGAAACTACGGGATGAAGGCAAGATTCGCTTTTCTCAACCCGAAAAGAAAATCATCCTTTATGATCGTGAATCGATCAATGAATTCATAGAAAAAAACGTTCGTAACACCTTTTGAGAATGGAAGAGATCAATGAACAACAATACACCAAAGGGTTTCAAGAAGGATATTTAATCGCTTCCCAATTGCCTGATTTAGCCAAGGAATTGTCAACAACGAAGGTTAATGATGATCGCGGTAAAGGAATGTTAGCCGGAATAGATCAGTTCGAGAAAGACAAAGAATACGATGTTCCAAAATCAAGAAGTTTTCTCGACAATATTCCGATTAATGATAGAGCTAAGGATAAGGACAGGGGGCTTGACAAAGAGTGATTAATCTTTGTCCAAGTCTTGATCCTTTTCTTTCGTTAAGTCTTCTCTATTATCTCGATACGCGGCTTGTAAGTAAGCTTGGTTAGCATAGCCGTATTCCATGTTGATATCAACGTCATAGTCCTTACTGACATCAGGCAAGCTGATTTCATCTTTTGTTGTATTTTGTTCTAAAGAAAGTCCCTTTAACGCAAGGAATCTTTCGGCATAACTATCAAAAGAGTTGGGGCTTTTCTCTTCTTCCTTGGTTCCTTTTGAAGCTTCTTGTATATTGAATTCGTCTTTGAGGTTTTGGAATCTTTCCGCATAAGAATTCAGCGTCTCGTCACCTCGTTCGAATTCGGTTTCTGGGTAATGATGACGAACCGTATCAAAGCGATTTTCATCGGGAACATCTATTCCACATTCCTCATAATGATCAAAAAACTTCTTTTCAAATTCGGGTAAATTGTGATCAATACGATCGGAAATAATTTGATCGGGGTCTATGGGTTTACCGAATTCTACCTGATAAGAGGCGTTAACTCGCAATTCGTTGTATTCATTAATGATTTTGCGAGACTCTCTATCAATTACAACCTCGGCTTCAGGAAATCGCTGCTTGAGATTATCTGTGAACTTAAACCAATCTTCGATTTTCATTTTACTTGAAAATTTAATGCAATGAAGATATAATCAAAATGAAGAGGTCGCTATGAATTTGGATGAATTTGTGTTTTGGGATTTTGGAGACCATGGTTTCACGGCACTAGCCTATCCGAAAAACGATATTCAGACAGGTATCAAAACTCAGATTTTCATTGCCTCCATTTTAGGTCAAGATTTTAAGCCTCACGGAGCTCGCGACATGTTCGCCTTTTGCACTATTGCGACTTTTCTTCGAGAATTAGAAAAACGTAACTTACTCGAAGAACTTTATCCGTGGCTAAGAGAATTCGTGAAGCGTAGCTTTAATAAAGATTATTGGCATGAGATACTGAATAACACACCAGCAATAATCGCTGAAATTAATCAGAGAACTCCAATTCACGGATCAGATTATCCTAGTACAATTTTGAACTGAATGGCAAACCTATCCTAAGTCCGGTTCTACTTGTTCTTGAAGGGCTTGCTCTTTAGCTATCATCCAGGTTATAAGCCTAGCGCTGTGATAAACTTGCTTTGGGCTTCTCAATTGATTCATACGCTTGTTGCGGAAATACTTCCAAACATAATCTGGAATTTCGTCTGTGTCACCTTTTTTCGAAAAGGGAACCAATATTGGTACAGTGCAAACATTTTCTGGTTCGCGCTCAAGCAATAGCGTTCCAGAGTAAATCGAATCGTCGAGATTGTGAAATTGACCCACAAGTAAATCGCCTTCATTATCGTTTCTACCTATCATTATTTCAATTCTCAGTCGCTTAGAATTGGTTGCTTTAGTGACAAGTTGCATCAAAAGAAATTGATCATTATAGATTTCATATCGACCAATGTATTTCTCAGGCTTGGGCAGCTTTGTTGAAGGGCTAAGTATTGTTACCCTATTGAATAAATCGAATTGTAATGTCGCTTTGAGAATACTTGGTTGAGTTTTGACTTTTCCAATTTTATCTGAATCTTGTTCATCACGATGGTATAAAACCCATTTAGTATCAGCAAACATTGATTCTCTTCGCAAGGGGACGCCTGTGCTTGCTCCTGTATCTATGGAGTATGGTTTGTAATCAGCGTTTCCTAAGTAAAGCAAAAGTGCTTGTAGGTCTTTATTAGAAATCATGAATGGATACTTCGTACGAGCCGATCTACCCAACTCATAAATCAAGTTTTCTCTTATGCTGGAGTGCTTCACAATTCTTTTGTTCTCAAGTGCTTCTTTTTTAATTCTGTTGAGCTCAGACTTAATTGCATCATTCAATGCATTGATATAAGCTCCATCCTCAGAATTATCGATTGCGGTTTTCAAAGTGTCATGTTCTTTGAAAACGTTCAATGAAACGTGCCCTTCCACTTTGGCAACAATTCGACAATAAAGTTCGACACAATCGTAATGGGGAATATGAAGCATCTGATATTCAGTTATTTGACTTTCACAATAATAATGAATAATATTGAATATAAATCTTTGAATTAACAAATAACTTTTATAAGAGTTATCAACCTTTACAACTATTCTCAACGAACATAGATTTTAATAAGCTGAATTTCAGCGAATTGTTTCTCAGCTTTGGCAGCAGAAAGCAATGGTGCTTTCTAAAACCAAATCAATTGCATCATGAAAAAGAAGCATGAAGACATTCTGAAGGAAAACGGATGGAAACCGTCCGCTTACCACGAGGACACTTTTCTTAGAAAAGGAAAGGAGATCTCCCAGACCGGCAATCGCACAGATTTCGGTACAAGCTCGAATTACGGTATTAGCAATACCAAGCTTCGCGACAAGAGCTCATAGATGAGGAAGAAAACACCAGCACCTCCCTAATTCGGGGAATGCAAGAACCCAGGGAGGTGCTGGTATCCATATGGGTAAATCTCCTTTTGAATCTGAGCAAGTTTCAAGATTTCTTGCTGAAACAGTTCTGCATTATCACCAAACTGTTCTTGAATTTTATCAATGCTATTTGTAAATGCATTTGAGGTCGCAAGATAGGTAATGCAAGCAGTTACGTTATCCGTATGATCTGCGAACTCGTCCCACTGTTCTTTCGTCCGTAACAGCTCGTTTTCGTTTTGATCATTCTTAAGCATGCCAGCATCTCCTTCTTAAAAATCGTGCGCTCACTATGCCATAAAACAATAATCACATCAATAAGAATCAACCTATGAAATTCGATTTAGACACTCCAGTATTTTATCTTGATGGAATTGCTCAGAAAATTCCATGGACAATCCGAAATTCTGTCGAAGGCTGTCAGGTGTGGGGATCCATAGGATCGGGCAAATCAAGCTCCTCCTCGCGTTTTATTGCCTTGAATTTTCTCAGATTGGGCTATTCGGGACTTGTACTGACGGCGAAGCCTGATGAACGCAAGGTCTGGGAAGAATACTGCGCTATGGCAGGACGCAGTGACGACTTGATCATCGTTGAGCCTAATGGCAAGCATAGATTCAATTTTATCGATTATGAAAGCCAAGGTCATGACGGCAAGTCTGCCACAGAGAATATTGTCCAAGTGCTTAGAACAGTCATCAGGGCTAATAGTCAGCATGCTTCTGGTAATTCAGATGATCCTTTTTGGGAATCCGCACTCGACCTGCTGCTTTATAGCCTGATCGACCTGTCAAAATTGGCATATGGGAAAGTAACCATTGACCTCATAAATGATATTGCCCTGGCTATTCCTACTCCTGAAATCATCGATAAAACCTTACGATTAAGAGCGAAGAAAGATCGAACGGAAGAAGAAGAAAAACTCTTGAGGTTCCACCTAAGCAACAAACTCTTCGCTGCAATTGAAGAGGCAGAGAAGAAAGTCATTTCACTTCGTAAGAAGTTCAAAGACTCATTGAATGAAGAGCAACTAGAATATCTTAAAGTCACCAATTCTTTTGAAAGAGCTTTTGTTGACCAAGAGCCTACCGCAAGATTGTTTGAGCAGGTTTGCCAGTTCTTTTTTATGCGGTATGCGACCTTATCTGAGAAGACTAGGAGTATTGTTGATTTTGCTTTCAGTGCGTTTCTCAATAAGCTGCTTCGAGACCCTATTTATTCAACCTTCTGCAAGGGAGAATCTACCTTCAAGCCAGAAGATTGCTTCGATGGGAAAATCATCCTGGTTGATTATCCTGTAAAGGTTCATGCCCAAGCTGGCCAATCATGTCAAATACTATTTAAATACATCTGGCAAAGAGCAATGGAAAGACGGAACATCGAAGAAAATGACCGCCCTGCGTTTCTGTATGGGGATGAGGCTCAGTCATTTATCCACGAATACGACGCGATTTACCAAGCCACTGCAAGAAGTAGCCGCATTGCAACCTTCTATATCACACAAAATCTACACAACTATTTTGCTAGTATGGGGGGACAACATGCAGAGTCACGAGTGAAGTCATTTTTGGGCACGCTTAACACTGAAATCTTCCATGCCAACGCTGATATCGAGACCAACAATTATGCATCACAACGGATTGGGGATGGTAAATTCAAAAAAGCCTCGGAGGGTATGTCGGCATCAGCTTCTGAGATTAGCACTTCTCAAAACACTGAATTCATATATGAACGCCTTGTACGCCCAGAGATTTTTCAAAGCCTAAACACAGGGGGAAGCGCCAATAACTGTATGTGCCAAGCCTATGTAAGATGTCTTGGATTGAAACTAATAGGCGGTTATCCCTTCACAAAAATGACGTTTAATCAAAATTATCACCTATAAAAATCAAGTACCATGTCAACCAAAAACAACACCTCCGCATCTAATGATCGCATAGTAAGTTTCTATCGCGATGTATTTGACCGTAACACGAAATTCGGTCATCTATTTAGAAGTCTGATATTCTCTATCGGAGCCTTTTTTCAGATTATAGCGGCAGTTTTTTTGCGCCGCAATATGGGAGAACGCTACCTAACCCGAGGCATTGTTCGATTCATGATCTTCTTTCTTTTAATTATCCCCAAACCATTCTCAAGCCTCCTAACTAAAATCACCGCATTGTCAACGCGTGGCTTCACTGTTAAACAATACGGATTTAGCAATACGGATTATTTTGTTTGGTATGGGTTTGTGCTTCTATTTGCTGTCTTCAGCTATTGGCGATTGAAGGAGATAACGCGCTCGAAATCCACATTCGATATGTCGAAGTTTAGCTGGTATAGTGGCGATATTTTCCCTTGGATGAGCACTCTTGGCCATGCCACATTCCGAAAGACTTGGAACACGCGTCAAATTGAAACGTTAATCGAACCACTCATCATCCTTTCAATCGGATTTGTGTTGTGGGTAGTTGGACTCAAACTTGGATACTTATTTATCATTATCGGGCTCTTCTATCGATGGTCATATCTCATTGCCTATCGCAACGGTGATCACCATATGTTGGATATCATTGATGCACGAATTCTTCAAAGAGGGCTTCACAGAATTCTTACGGGAGCTGACCCGGAAATGGATGATAAACTCAATCTTCGGGGTCGAATTTTGGTCAAGGCTGAGGAACGTGAAATCGTCTATGAGGCGATGTTCGGAAGTGACAAAGATGGGTTTGTAGAAGCGGTTTAAACACCTCTGGGCTGTGCAGAGGGAAGATGTCTGATGGTAAAAATTAACTTCTCTATCAAAAAATCCCCGCACAGCCCAATGCCGTTTTGGTAACACAGCCCCCCATCATTCTCTACATTAATATTCATTTACAGGTGAAGAATCTTTCAGTCCATTTTTCAAATCTAGTATATAGTTCAAAACATGATCAGAATGATTCAAAGCAGTTCCGCTGCTCACGCAAAATCGTATTTCGCCGAAGCCCTTTCCAAAGCCGATTACTTCATCAACGACCAAGAGTTGAAGGGTAATATTCGTGGAAAGCTAGCAGACCGCTTGGGCATAAACGGTGAAGCCAAGCGAGACGTATTTGAATCACTTTGCGACAACATAAATCCTAAGACAAAGGGTAAACTAACCAAGCTTCAAAAGGAGAATAGGACAGTTGGGTATGACATTAACTTTCATTGCCCAAAATCGGTTTCGGTCGTTCACTCGCTATCTAAGGATAATCATGTTTTGGAAGCGTTTCAGGGGGCGGTAGTCGAGACGATGCAGGATATCGAGGAAGATACCCTGACTCGAATTCGAAGTAATAAAAGGCAAGAGGACAGAAAAACGGGAGAGCTTATCTATGCCGACTTCATTCACCAAACCGCTCGACCAACAGAGGGGAAAGCACCCGACCCACACTTGCATGCCCATTGCTTTGTTTTTAACGCCACATGGGATGAAGCGGAAAAATCTTTTAAGGCTATCCAGTTTAGGGATATTAAGCGCGACATGCCATACTACCAAGCTCGCTTCCATAAGCGTCTTGCTGATAAGCTGGACGATTTGGGGTATTCGGTAAGGTTAACTGATAAGTCCTTTGAGATCGAAGGAGTGCCACAAAAGGTTATTGACCTGTTTTCAAAACGTACCGACGAGATAGGCCGTGTAGCCAAGGAGAAAGGGATCACGGACAAGAAGGAGTTGGACACTTTGGGTGCGAGAACCCGATCTAAAAAGGATACGGGGCTTTCGATGGATGAGCTTCGAAGCGACTGGAAGCGCCAGATCGCTGAACTTGAATTGGATGAAACGGAGGGCGGAAAGGCCATTCGCTTCTCAAAGGGTAGGGAGCTTCACCAAACCACAGCTAAAGAATGCCTCAATAAAGCCGTTAAACACTCGTTCGAGCGTGCTTCGGTCATGTCAGAGCGAAAGATACTAGAGCGTGCCTATCGCTTTGCTATAGGCAATAGAGAGGCATCCATTAAGGACATCTCGAAGGAGTTCTACCAAGATGAGTCTATCTTAAGGGTACACGAAAGGAACAAGGTCGTCTGTACAACACGCGAAGTTCTGCTGGAAGAAAAGGAGATGGTCGAACTTGCAAGAATTGGTAAAGGTCAGGTTGTCCCCCTCTATGATCAAGTCCCGGACTTAAACCTCAATGGACAGCAAGCCGATGCTGTTGCCCATATTTTGACCACCAGTAATCGCGTTTCCATTATTCGGGGGGCGGCAGGGTCTGGGAAAACAACCCTCATGAAGGAGGCTGTATCGCAATTAGAGAAGGCAGGTAAAAAGGTAACCGTCCTTGCACCTACAGCACAAGCCTCAAGGGGTGTTTTACGGGATGAGGGCTTTGAGCAAGCCGAAACCATTGCTCAGTTCCTGAATAACCGTGAAGCTCAAGCGGCCATAGAAGATCAGGTCATTTGGGTCGATGAGGCAGGGTTCATGGGGACAAAGGATATGCGCGATATTCTTCGTGTGGCTGAACAACGCAATGCACGTGTCATCTTTGGTGGCGATACGCGTCAACATGCCAGTGTTGTGAGAGGCGATGCCTTAAGGATTTTGAATACGGTTGGGGGTGTTAAGTCGGCTGAGGTCAATAAAATCTATCGTCAAAAAACGGTGGATTATCGGGCTGCCGTCCAAGACTTGGCCGACGGAAATGTACGTAGTGCTTTTGAACGGCTTGATACCATAGGGTCAATTAAAACCATTGATCCATTGAAACCGCATGATCAGCTTGTGGAAGATTATATGAAGGCTGTGAAGAAGAAAAAATCAGTCTTGATCGTCTCTCCTACCCACAAACAAAGCGATGAAGTAACGGACTCAATTCGCAAGCGACTGCGTTCAAAAAAGATACTCGGTAGTAAAGAATTGAAAGTGTCAAAGCTTTCAAATCTTAATCTAACGGAAGCAGAAAAATCCGATTTGAGAAGTTTTCGGGAAGGACAAATTGTGCAATTCAATCAGAATATTTCAGAGGCAAAGCGCGGCTCCTCTTGGAAGGTAATCCTTGACCAAGACAAAAAGCCAATTCTTAAGGATGATCAGGGCAAAACAATGACGATTCCAACAGACTATGCCTCCCGCATAGATGTTTATCACCCGCACGAAATTGGGATATCCAAGGGAGACAAAATCTATATCACAAAGAACGGCTTTGACCTTGACAAAAAGCGCTTGAATAATGGGTTGGCTTTGGAAGTGGTTCGTGTTTCGAAAGATGGTGAGTTCATCGTCAAGCAACCCGATAGTCGCAACACCTACAAACTGAATAAAGACTTTGGGCATGTTGCCCATAGCTATTGTGTGACCTCTCATGCTTCACAAGGTAAAACCGTCGACGAAGTTTTTATCTCACAGCCAGCAGGCACGTTTGCTGCAACGGATGCCAAACAATTCTATGTTTCGGTCTCGCGTGGTCGAGATAAAGTACACCTTTACACGGATGACAAAGAAGGACTTTTAGACTACGCCTCAGAAATCGGAAACCGTGAATCTGCGCTTGAAATGCTCTCGAAATCGCAAATACACAAGCATCATGTAGAGACCTATTTGCGTGAGAAGGACTTTGAAGCACCGATACCAAAAGCCTATCCAAATGAACCAGTAAGAACGCCACAAAAAGATCGAGACTATGAGCCAAGATTATAAAAGCTTTTATCAGCAAATGAAGGATAATGCGGCTGAGACCTCCAATGAAAATGATGCTAAAGCAACCGAACATTATCCTAGCCCATCCAATACTCGAAACATCATATTCGAGTGGGCGGATGGTCGTAAGCTATTTTTGAATTACGCTTTTCTAATTAGTTGTGAATTATCAAAGGACAATGATCGCGTTATTCTAACCTTCACAAATTGCACGATCCATGTGGATGGAATAAAGCTACAGCTTCTCTTTGACCAACTGAACTCACAAATTGTACGAGTGGTTAAAGAAACGAATTCGAGGTACGCTCAACTTGAAAGTGAACAAGCGGTCATTAAAACCATTTCAATGGCCTAATGAAAAGATCAAAACTATTCTTCTTCATCTGAAACGTCATTGGAGTCACTCTCCTTTGTCCGATCAAGAATTGCGTTTAACACCAATGTGCAAGAATCAAGTTTAATAGACATTTCGCGCATTAATTCAGTTTTCTTTTCCTCTTTAAACTTGAGCGAGTCAACTGTTTGCTTTACATCAAGAAGCTCTTTTTGTGATTCGAGGTAATGCGCTTGCTCTGTGCTTTCTAAATTCCTTTCGTGCTCAAGAGTTTCAATAGAATTTTGCTCAAGTCGATTTATTTGTTCTTGTAGTTTGTCATCTTCATAACGAGCGATACCCCAAAAAATAAGCCCGATAATCGTAGCAACAATCGTATAGTGTCTGCGGCTAATAAATTTCGGCATTAAGGTATAAAACCATTGTTCGAATGAGCCCGCTTCGTATGAATTATTGGATGAGGTTTTAAGCTCCTCGATTGAGACAGATATAAGATTCTTCAATTCATGAACGGCATTTTCAATGTCGTCTTTAGTAGCAGCTTCCAGGGAAATGGCATCAGGATGATTTAAAGCAACCTCTTGTGCTATTGAAAAAATTGAAGCCCCTGAAAAACTATCGGGTTCAATTCTGGCATGTGGTTGTTGAACAATGTTGCCTAAGCTACTTTGTATAGATAATAAATTCTCCAGTGCTCTTGGTTGAATTTTGTCAACCAAGGAATTGTACACATTAATTTTTGAAAAGGCTTCAGATATTCTTTGAACGTCGAGGTTAGAAAGACCTGTTATTGCCTCAAATCCGGTGCGAGTTTTTTCTTGCTTAGCTAGGATTTCTGTTATTTGATTTCCAAGACTGCTCAATGAAGCCACTGAAGCGAAGGATTTGTTGGTCTCATTAATTTTCTTGTTCTGCTCTGCTATAATTTGAAGAGTTGAGGCAAACGGGTTGCCGAATAAATAGGGGTTACTCTTTTCTAAAGATTGATTGACTTTTGCCAGTTGAGAAGCAAGGGAGTATAGATTATCCATGATATATCAAGTTGAGAATGCAAAATAGTAAAATATATCTAGAAAATCACTTCCCAATTTTGGCCATTACTTCGCTCATTTTGATATTTTGGCTATCACAAATACGCTGGAATAAGAGTAGAGATAAGTTGTAATTCTCCTCCTGAATAAGTCGCATTGTCTTTTCATCTACCCCGCAAGAATCCGCAAACTCTCGGTTTGATTTATATCGCGGTCTAAAATTTTCATTGATATACCGACACACCTTGATCGTCAACTCATCTGCCATGAAACGAAGTTGAAAACTTAAAGGACGGTCATTGCGGAATATATTCCGCGTTTGTCTTAGATTTGTCCTTCACCATTAAAATTTCTAATCACATGCGGTACTTCAATTGGGCGGGGGGCGTGACATTAATTTGTTTGATTTTGTGCTCTTGTTTGGGTATTCAAGCCCAAACATTAGATGAGGATTATGCCTCAAACGGGGTGTTGAATTCTCTGGCTGGGTTTCATGCGCGAACGCATCTTCTACAAGATAAGCTGATCGTTGCGATCATGGATGAAAACAACGACAATGTGCGGTTACGTTCCTATAATGCAGATGGCAGTCAGAATGTATCGTTTCAGAATATTGGAATGAACATTCCGTATCAAAATGTCAGTCAAGGGGGTGTCATGGAACTTCAATTAAAAGAAGCGAATACAGATGAATTCATCTATTTAGGATATATGGATCGTGTGACAGGAGAGTTTGATATCACCGATCAGTTTCGCTGTGGTATTGCTCGCTTTGATAGCGATGGTGAGCTTAGCACAGGTTTTGCCACAAATGGGGTTTTTGACTATTTGGTAACCCCACAGGACTATATGGTTTGGAATCATCACCACCTCGGTCTTGAGATTGAAAACAACGTAATTGCCACGGCAGGTTGGTATCGGAATCTCTCCGATAGTCTTGTGATAATACAGACTGACTTAGACGGGCAACCCAACACTAGTTTTGGAAGCAACGGTATTGCCCGTTATAAGCTGAGCACTCTGTTTGAGACAGGTTATATTTATGAAGCAAAGTCTTGGGCTTTCGTAAATGGGGAATGCTATATTCTGGTGAAAGGAACAATCATTGGTGGAAGTGATTTCTTTGGCAAGATTCTTCGAGTTGATGCAACAGGTAATGTGGTCGGCACACCTATCGATGCAACGTCTTATTTCACAAGTAATACTTCACCAGTTCTGTCGTACAAACAGGGTAATTTCTACTTCAAGATATTGGGGTCTATAGAAAAGATTGATATCACAGGGGAAACTGTTCAAACGATAACTTCTTATCCTTTTCCTTCAGGATGGAATCATGAATTTGTAGTTGATGGTAGTGGTAATCATTATCTTCTCGGAAGTTCCAGTCAACCTGCACCCTTTATTGGAGTATGTTATAAGTACACCAATGATGGCACTTTAGACACTTCCTTTGGTCAAAGCGGAATCTTGAGCTATTCTACTTCAACGGATGTCGATGGAGTGGTATTTACCAATGCTATAATAACAAGCGATGCGTTACTGATTGCTTGTGAAGTTGGAGATATAGCAACACCATCAGGACAACAGAATGTCGCAATTCTAAAATATAGCGTTTCGAATCCAATCAATGTTGAAGAAAATCTCGAGCAGGGATTAAGTGTATACCCCAATCCCGCAAGTGATCAACTTACTTTCTTTAATGCAAGTGAAGGGACTATTCAAATTCTCACTAATGATGGAAGGTTAGTTCAATCTCAACAAATCATCAGCACCGCGACTACAACTTCAATAGATGTGTCTCATCTACCCAGCGGGATATATTTCATCAATCATAAAGGCAAGACAAGTAGTCGAATATCTAAGTTCGTAAAACAATAGTAATAGGGGCGCACATAGCGCCCCTTTTCCATTCTCAGTTTCGTTTTTGAAGTCTATTGATTAGCACTTCAGAAATCTCATTAAGAGATACCTCTAACATTTCACGAACCATTGACGGATTAATGGCCTCCTGTTCAAGAAGATTTGTTCCCACTTTGGCGTGGATCAGGCTTTTCAACTTCGCAAGAGAGATTGAAAGCCACACTTCATCAATTTGGCCATTCGACTTTATCTGATTGAGTATTTCTGTTGTATTCATATCGCGATAATAGATTATTTCAATTTCATGGATTAGCGATTTCGAAAAAATCGAAATGCACCCAAATGAAGTGCCTTCCACCTAACGAAAAACAATCTGTACCTAGAAGAAATTACCTTTGGCAAAGCTGTGTCGATATACTGATATAACCAAGAACTTGTTATGCGAATATATGCGCATAAAAATCCCTAATCGGCTTAAGACACAGCAAGTACAATGAGCCATGCTCATTTTTACACTTGCGAATACAAAAACCTTCCGAAAAGACTTGTCTTTAGAAGTTGTCCTTGAGCTTTTCAAATTCACAAAAAAATCAACTTGTGGAAATGTCTGTATTGTTGACAATAAAAGCAAAATGACTTAGACCTTGAAAGTGTTAGAATAGTATCTTGATTAACCAACAACAAGAATGGGGACTTAAAATGAAAATTATATCTTTACTTGTACCTCTTCTGTTATTAACAGGATGTGTTTCGGGAAAATTAGAAGAGGGCACAAAAATATTTGAAGCAGAGTCGTTGAAGTGTGAGCACACTCAGAAGTACAAAACTGAACTCGATTGTAAAGTTCAGCTC
>JBJOKO010000029.1:0-13719 GCA_046046035.1 Bacteroidota bacterium
TATATTCAAATGGAAATGGATTTGAACTCAAGTATTCAGAAGAAGATGAAATAAGAATGGGGCTATGGGCGAGTGACTTATCAATCTATAAAAATAATAGGAATGTTTCAATCCAATTATTGACCCAAAACTTTTTAGCGACTTTACCAAATAATTACGAACCGTTCTCTAATAGCGGACGATACTGTTTAATTCCGACTTGTCCTATTCTTGACAATCCTTCTCTAATTATCATAGACACTGAAAATTTAGCTAAAGTAGAATTAAACATAAAAGGCGCTTTAAAGAATAATCAATTTGCTCCTAAATCAGAAACAGTATTAATCTTAGGTTACACTAAAGTTTTTCTTTTCGATTGTAGCACCAACGTATCGACAGAAATTGAGATTCCATATAACCCAGATGAAATTGAACATTCATACTGGTTTGACTCCGTTACAGTTAGATTATTTATTTCGTCTAGAACCGACAGAATTCAAAGAATATTAAACTACAATACCAGCACTAAAGAATATGAGACTTTTGAAATTATTTCTCCAGGTGAAGTATTTGGTTTTGAACCTTTAGAAGAAATCGTTAAATCTGACAGCTTCTGTTTGTTCAATGCAAAAGGATATTCATCAGCAACTGTAGGTAGACTTCTAAACCAATGGACTTTTGTCAATTTTGATACTGAATTGGATTTATACAAATTAAGAACGAATGTTCCTGTTTCTGGTATCTTCTACAGTGATAGTTGGAAAATGAAAGGGATAAAGACAATTCAACAAGATGTGGAGTTCAACTTTAATGTAAAAGGAATCAGTGGAACAGAAAATACTACTGCAAACATTGGCTACACGGCAATAATAGATGAACTGAAAGAAGAAAATTCAAAAGTTAAATCAAACATTTGGTCAAAACTGAAACGTATGTGGTCTTAAGCCGCAACTACCTATAGCCGAGACCTTCACAAACAACTATAATGAAACGACACTGCATAACAATCGTATTGACCTTTTTGACATTGAATTCCATTTACGGACAGAAAAATAAAAGTTCGTGTGACTGCCCCAAAACGCAATATGCAGGGACAAAAGCCGACACGACTTTTCAACTTTCAAACGGCAAGACAATTGTTTTGTGTGGTTACAAAAATCCTGACAGCAAACCGTCAACCTTTTCGGAATTCATTCTTTCAGTTTGTGGACAAGATACAATTATTGACTTTTGGGGTGCTGAGCTGTCCTGCCAACTTAAAGTTAGTAAAGACACACTGCTTGTTGACCAGCTTTATAACTTGCCGACAGGAAAGGATTTCAAATTTCAAGAGTCCACTTGGACAACAGAGAAAATATATTTCAGCGGACAAAAAGTTGTTAGAAAACTTGTGATTAATCGACAAATCAGAAAATACAACCACGACGAAATTCAGACAGTTTTAAAAACATATGAAACTGCAAAATCGGGACTTGACGACAGCAAGATGGAAATTGCAAACAAGTTATTCGTAGCGATAATTTCGGGCGACAAAAAAGCGAGACAATATTTTAAGGAATTTGAAAGTAAGTTCGGAACACTTGACGGAGCATTTGCAGAAGAATATAGCGACTTAACAGCAATGTTGGAACTATGGGACGGGAAAGAATAGCAGCTTGTAGCTGCAAAACGTTAGCGGTAATAAGCACTTATAGACCTAGAAAAAAAGCATTAGACAGACAAATGAATGGAAATACATCAGGTGACTTCAAAAACTGACCGATTCTTTGGCTATTTAAAACTTATTGCCAGAATTACGCTGACAATTTCTTCAACTCTACTTCTGATTTCTACTGGTTTACTTTTAGTATACAAAGAACAATGTTTTAGCTTGCACTCACATGCGGGTGACATTATTTGGCCTACTATTATAATCAGTATTTATTCCCTTCTTTACTCTTTCATTGTAATTTTGGTTTTCATTATATATAAAACTTACCAACGAAATTTAACCCAGACATCAATCAAAAAGGAAACCTTTCTATTTATTCTGACAGGACTTCTCTTGACTATATTTTACTTTGTGAATAGTTATACCGTAAGTAATTATTACTAATGAGTGCTTAGACTATGTGGCTCTTGCAACCACTAACAGCACATTTGCAATAGACGGGGTTTCGTCTCCGCATGACAGTTTTGTGGTAGCCGGAAGCAGAGGTCTCCACATCATCATTTGTGCTAGGAAGCCTACCAATCAAAAAATTGCAGAACGTTGTGGCTTATTCCTAGGGCAGTTTTATTTTTATCGAAAATTTCTTATATTTGAGTATGACTAAGATGCAGATTCAATCAGAAATACAAAAAGTATTAGATACTGTTCCTGAAAGTGTTTTGCAGGACGTTCTAAACTTTTTGAAGGAGCTACAAGATCAACCAGCAGAAAAGGTTCGTCTCACAAGCGACTTGCGCAAAATTCTATCAGAAGATAAAGATCTCCTTGAAAAACTTGCTCAATGATTGAATTAAGGGATGCTCTTAATATCCACGATATACTCATAGACAAATTTGGGGGAAGCAAAGGAGTTCGTGATCAAGGTTCTTTAGAATCAGCTTTACATCGCCCTTTTGCTACTTTTGACAACCAAGAGCTTTATCCATCTCCATCTGAAAAGGCTGCCGCCGTCTTTGAAAGCATCTTGATCAATCATCCATTTATCGATGGCAACAAGAGAACAGCTTATGTCCTCATGAGACTTTTACTGTTGGAGGCAGGCTTAGACATTAACGCTGCTCATGATGACAAATATCAAATGGTCATTGCGGCAAGTACCGGTGAAATTCGATTTGAAGAAATTAAACATTGGATTCTGACACGTATCGTTCAAAAGAACGAGGCACAACCTTAGCTTCACATCTGGTGGGTCTTATCTCTCGTAGTGAAATTTTTGTGTATTATTGAGCTATATTTTCCGATTCAAGAACAGCGCTTGAAACGCCCGCCCGCCCCAACGCTTGGTGCGTTAGGTATAAGCTTATTTACATTAAAACTATCATTCAATGCGTATATCAATTCTATTTTTCCTTGTCAGTTGTACTTTCAAGATTTATGGTCAAATACCAGACTATTTTGCTAATGACCCAAAATGGGTATGCGAGTATACGATTATAGATCAATGGCAACCAACCACATCAACCTACGTTTATTATTTGAATGGAGATTCTACAATTGGAGGAGTAGAATACCATAAACTTTATTCTCGCGGTTTAACAATGGGTTTCGGCCCTTTACCGATTAACACTTTCGATGGATTCACGGGATATCTTCTTAGGCAAGACAATAGGAGTATTCGATTCCGGTCGACTCAAATCGAAACAGACAGTTTACTTGTAAGCTACGAATATCAACTAGGGGATACAGTTCGTGGAGATATTTTCCAAACCAGCCAAAGTGAAAGTACTATTCAGAAAATTGATTCAGTACTTGTTAATTCTGAATATCGAAGAGTTTTATACATCGACTCCATTTCAGGACCAGTTATAACAGAGGGAATTGGTCATCAGAATGAAATTAACGGCTCCACAGGTGAGTTTATTTATCCTTTATTGATAGGGCTCGGTTTTGATTGGACTATTGAATGCTTTGGATATGGTCTTACACCTTATTGGGATCCGCAGGGAACAGGAGGTAATTGTTACCTGAATGTGGGAGTCGAAGAAATAGACCGAATGGAATCCAATATTTATCCCAATCCATTTAACGAAAATCTGTTTGTTGAATCGAACTCTAATACTGAAACGGAGATTGAAGTGTTTGATATTTATGGAAGATCAATAATTAGAAACACCTTTTCTAAGAGCATAAAGATTCCTACGGAATATTTTGAAAATGGAATTTATATCTATACGATTAAGCGAGGTATGGTTGTAACACAAACTGGAACAATTGTAAAAGCAAATTAATATCAAACTTCAAATATGGCAGCAGGTGGACCAGGCGATCATCCTTTAACTGACATTGTGAATTTTAATCTTAAAGTTTACAACAAAAAATGTGATGAGCTAATCAGAGAAATATCAAATCTAGTTTCTATGCATAAGCTTTATGAAATGTTTGATTGGGTTGATAATTTTTCTGCAACAGAAAGTCAGCTTGAAAACTTTGAAGTTGAACTATTGGAGAAACTAGAAAAGCTAAAAGTGGATGCAAAGAACAATGGTTGGGAAGTATAAATACGCCAACCGCTAAAACGTTGTAAGGCATATTATATGACGACACAGACGACTGACATAAAGCGAGAATTTATTACACCTCTGGGGGTTGTTCGTTGCGGACTTATCTGTAACCGACAAGACGGTGCTTTTGAGACAAAGAGATATGAAAACGGTAGTTCAGAAATTTTTAAAACTGACGGACACAAAATTGAAATCGTTTCATTTAAAATAAGAGTCCCACTTTATAATGGCGACAACTTGACTGACGGTTTCGGTTGGATTTTTAGGATTGAAAAAACTGCTGACATTAACGAAAAGATTGAAACGTATTGCTTGCTTGAAAAAGGCAGTGATGAAATAGCTTTTGATACAGCAACTGGAGAGAACTTAGAGGCAATTCAAGCAGATAGTAACGAGTGGACTCTGCACATTGGTACAGAAGATGGAGAAATTTTAAATTCAAGAGCTGAAAATGATGATTGGTTTCCACCAAGACTAAAAAACAAAGTGGACCTTTATCACTCAATAACAGAAATGAAGCAGAACGGATTTGTGACTAATATTCCCAGCCTAAACAAAGGAGAGAAAATTCACATTCAATACTTGACAGCTTACGACAAAAAGGATGAACACAAAGTAAACACTTGGCTTGCGGTAGACGAGTTTAAAGGAAAATTAGAAAACTGGATTGGAATATGGTAAAAAGAATTACGCCCTATAACAGCCATTTTGCAAAGGCAGAGGCTTCGTGCTTCTATGACAGTGAAGTGTTAAATTCAAACTTTGTGCGGCTATTGAACTTTAGTAGTAAATTGAAACTATGTGCTTCGAAACAGTTATGAGTAATTCTATGATCCACTACTATCGTCATATCACACTGACATTTTTGACCGTTGTTTTCATGTTGACTGTTTACGGACAGAAAAGTATTTTGCAGAACAGCATTTATTTTGAAACGGCAAAATTTGAGCTGACCACTGATAGCAAGATTACTTTAGACAATCTTGCCGACAGCGTAAAGACTTTTCAGAGCTACGAAATTTTTATAAAAGGGAATACTGACAATATTGGGGACAGCGTTTTCAATAAGAAATTATCAGAACAACGTGTTTTAGCAACACAACAATACTTTATTTCAAAAGGAATAATGTCCACAGTTTTTTCGACTTCTGCATTCGGAGAAGAACAGCCAATAGGAGATAACTCAACAGAAGAAGGCAAACAAAAGAATCGCAGAGTTGATATTTCTATTTCCTTTTCAAGATCAATTGCCATAGATAGTTCTCAGTTTCTTCCATCAATTTTTGAATTATATAAGGAATTGGAGAGAAAGCCACAAGAGTTTTGTATTAATTCGACTAGAGATACAGTGTTGCGATGTGAAAAAGGAACAATAGTTTATGTAAAAGCTAATTCATTTAAAATATCAAATTCTTGTAAAGCAGGTTGCATTACCATTAAAGTAAAAGAAGACTTTTTGAAATCAGAAATGATTTTAGATAACCTTTCGACAACTTCTAATGGTAATATCATTGAAACACAAGGAATGATTTACACAGAAGCCAATGATTGCAGAGGCAACAAACTCAATTTAGTTAGAGGTAAAGACCTTGTTATAATGCTGCCCACTGACAAAGTTGTTTCCAATACAAAAATATTTCAAGGTAACAGAACTCCCCATGATAGCATAATGAACTGGACAGTAAATAACAATTCAGTCCTTACTAATTTTTCACTAGCCGAATTGAATATTTGTCATGACTGGCTTTGTGGTGGGGTGCGTAGATGTCCTTTCTTTTTTTGCAGAATACGATTGTTTTTTATTAGAATATCTGGCAAGAAAAACGATCGCAATCCCATTTCTAACCCACCACCAAAGGAAATGATTCCGAAATGTGAAATGCTTGAGAAATTGTATAATGACTATGCCGTTGTTAATTTGGAAGATTTGATAAATGCGATTAATAAGCCACTTCTGGACAGTTTTCAAGTCAAAAACATTGCGCAACTTCAAGACACAATTCGTAAGATAAATCTGAATAACGTTGAACTATCCTATTTAAACAAATCTTTGAATTATGAAGATTTTAAGTTCTATGTTTACAACACTTCACGTTTGGGTTGGGGCAATGTAGATGTTTTTGTTGACATTAAACCGGAACAAATGGTGACCATGAAAGTCAATCTAAAAGCTGCAACAAATATTGACTGTAAACTTGTATTCAAAGAAAGACGGTTTGTAATACCAGCGACCAAAGAAGAAAAGAAATATGAATTTGAAAACATCCCCAAAGGAGAGCCTGTATGGATTATTGCTATAAAATATGAAGAGGGTAAACCTTATTTATTTATGCAAGAAACAACAGTAGACAGCAAAACAATAGACGTAGACTTTAAGTCACTAACGCTCGACGAATTAAAAGAAGCACTGAAGGTTTTGGACGAATAGCTATGAATAACGCAGGTTTAGCCAAATAACAAAAGCTAGAATTGTGCTTCAAATCTAAAATGAGACATTATGAGAATTAAGAAAAAAACTAGAAACATTTTACTTATTGCACTCGCACTAGTAGTGGCTCTCTTCTTTTATGGAAAGCACAATTTTAAAGACGATAGACAAAGTTATAGAGAGATGCTATCATTAGCAAGTGTGGGTGATGTCAGCACTGCTTTTATCAAAATGGAAGAAACAAAGAGTTTCTCAAATCCAATAGTAAATTTTATTTTTCAAAGATGGAAGAGGAAAATGTATGCTCGATTTGTCACAAAAGAAGAAGTGTTTGAAAATACTTCTGGAAACAAAATCATAAACGACATTTCCAACATTTACCGCGAATATTGGCGAGTAGAACTGATGAAACCCAAACCAGAAAGCAGAACAGACTCCACTCTTTATAATAATATCGCTGACTATATCCTTTCCAACAAGTTAACAGAACTTTCAAAAGATAGCTTACGCAAGAATATTAAAGACGACTCTGTTTTGAAAGGGATAATTGAAAAGGAAGGGTTTAAAGTAGATTTTAAATTTCGAAATGGTTTTCAAGAGTTATTTATTTGGAATAAAGAAAGTACAGAAAAGTATGAGGTGATTTTACCCAAAGACACCGTGAAAACTACCATTGTGTTTATTGAGAGCTATCATATAAACGGATATGATGAATTTGCAACTTTTGGCGATTCTCAAGTGGGTGGCTGGGCTATAAAGGAATCTGCAACACTCTACTGCAATAAAGGTAGTTACGATTTGAATTCAGAAACTTTTGAAGTTTCTTATTTGAAACATGAAAGTTTACATTTTACTGACTTAAACAATTATCCGAACTTAAGTTCTGCTGATTTGGAATATAGGTCTAAGGTTATTGAATTGATGTATTGTACCGAAGGAACTGTGTATGATCGAATTTCAGAATTTGTGTCAGCAGCCAATAAAGCAGATAGGGATAATGCTCATCCCTACGCCAACTATATTTTGATTCAGAATATGTCGAAATTGCTATTCAATTCCGATTTCAACTCAGATCTTAATCAATGGGAAAAAGTAACAGTTGATAAAATTAACAAAGCTGCGTCTTCATTGTATGAATCAAGCGAAAATACACTGCAGAAAGACAATAGATTATATAAGATAATATAACGACACAATGCAGATTGAAAAATTACCGGAGATTTGGCTTTTTGAGTTACACTCTAAACAGACAATTAGAGCGTGGGTAAGACAATTGAGGTATTTCTACTATAAAAGAGCATGGGGCGGACACGCTAACGATGGTGACGAATTTCAAGTCGCCTTCTCATATACGGACCGACAAGACCTAATCCATAAAATTGGACAACTTGGTTTGATCCTAAACACAATCCCAGATGACTTCCCAAGACCAGTAAAACACCAACCTTATACAGCAGAGGAATTCAATAAATTCAAAATTGGTATAGAACAGTTCACAGATTTGGAACAACCCGGACATTCAATAATTTTTGGGTTCAAAGCACATATTTGGGTTCGGCAAAATTCATTTCTCATAACCATTTCAGGAACGCGTGACGACAACCGTTACGAGGTTACCGAAGACGACCTAAAAGTTTGCATTGAGTTGGAAAATCAGTTTGTACATTTTGGTTGGCATAAGTATTTAGACAAATCATTAGAGAAAAGTGTTTGTTGTATTTCACAGACCAAATATCCAGAACTATATGGAGAAGAAATGATAGAGCCGAACAGCGCCGTGCCAAAGACAGGGCGATCATGGTGGCAGAAACTTTTCGGATCTGAGTAAACATTAGTTTTAGCTTTACAGATGGTGCTTCGAAAGGCCCACCCTTCGGTAAGCTGCAGGGA
The DNA here is from genome assembly GCA_046046035.1 of Bacteroidota bacterium. Lineage (GTDB taxonomy): Bacteria > Bacteroidota > Bacteroidia > Flavobacteriales_D > Sanyastnellaceae > JAIXWP01. The sequence continues at coordinate 8,510 of JBJOKO010000029.1, forward strand.
TTTATATACAAGTGATCACGACTAAAAACACTCGAAATGATTAAACAACTATTATCCTATTCATTCTTATTGCTTTTTATGTTCAGTTGTTCACCTAAGCAGGATTACAGCGACCATTGTGCCCCAATAGTTTTTGATTTCGTCAAAAAAATAACGATCGAGATTCAAGGAGATCAGGTAAGAAGCTATTCGATTACGGAGAAACAAGAAATAATGGACTTTATTAATGATATTGAAACTTCAAAAGTTAATGGCCCATGGAAAGGTGCGAAATGGGATAAAATTGTTCTACATTATATGAATGGTGATGAAAAAGTATTTAATACAAATGGAGAAGTGTTTGGACCGTGGGCTGATGGAACATTCTATGACTTGAATAATAAGTATAAAAAATATTGGGATAAATAGACCTTCTTACAACAGAAGCTCATACTCCATTCCTTGGCCTTGCTCCGAAGAAACGATTTAATATACCTGAAAATGATTAAATGTCGAGGTTACGGTTTTCGGGTGAAAGTTCGTAACGATGCCTGGCCTCGAAAACGTCAGCAACAATACCATCCACAGTTTAACAGTCTTATAACAGCAGCTAAAGCGACACAGGTTTAAATTCAATTCATGAAAATCCTTGTTCAAATAGTATTCCTCCTCTCGATTGCCTTTTCAGGTTATGGACAATATGAAAGAGATCATTATAAAGTTGATAGCCTTCAAATTTTTTCAGGAGATAAACTAACCTATGAGTTCAACTTGCAAGGACCCTCTCAAGGACTATTTTTTAACCAATATGTGTACAGTCAACTTCCTGGTATCGAACTTAAGATATACAATAATACTGGAGACACAATTACTACTAGTTATAGAGAAAAAGATGCACATTTAATGTGGATAAGGGTTGGAGGTAGCTGTGGTAGGTGCGACACAATGGCGCCAAACGATTATTTTATTTTGAAGTCGGGATGGGCTTCATGGGGATACCATCCAGTCGGCGGTTTCCGCACTTCAATTGAAATTCAAACCCAAATAGGAGATTCTATATCCAATTGCGTTATTCGCACTTGGGGTGAACTATACCCTGAGGGTTATTCGTTCGATAAAATTAAGGAAGAGCAAAAGGCTCCATAGAATATTGAAACAATTCGAAGCAACAAAGCCTATTATTTCTTCTATCAATCGAACATGTAAAGACTAGGACTGTTTTAAGTCCTATGAAGTCCCTAATAGCCGTAGTTATAATTGCTTTGACACTCAATGCGTGCAATACCCTTCACTCTACAACCTACATCGAACCTAGCAAAGCGTTTGTGCTTGGCGAAGGCGAACATGGGCCTTTAAATGCAAAGGTTCAGAATATTGGAACAGATAATATTCAAGTGACTCTTACGAATAGTAAAGGCGAGAAAGTGGATCTTGGAATGTTAAATGTCAATGACACCAAAACTTATACAGTCCCCTCTAATTGCTCAGTGGCTTTTCAAAATACAAGCAATTCAAACACTTCAACTATCAAGATCAAGGCTAAAGGTGATACCAATGTCAGCATGGGGTATCAGTAGGATTTATAGTTTAGTGTTTTTTTAACTGTTTTGAGAATTTCTATTAGTTAGCTTTGTAAACAGTTTACATTGTTAACTATTATGGAAAATGTAGTTGAGTCTTGGAATCTCGGGCGGAGCTTTGGTTATCTCACCAAACAGTATATAGGTGCTCTTACGGCGAAGCTAGAAGGCGTGCCTGTGCAGCGCTATTATTACCCCCTATACATTATTGGTAAAAGTTCTGGAAAGATCTGTCAACAACAGTTGGCGGATCAACTTCTAATGGACAAAGTCAGCATTGTTCGCATATTGAATGCACTTACCGAAGATGGCTATATAGAACGGAAAGTAAATCCTAAAGATAGGAGGGAACACTTGCTTCATATTACCAAGAAGGGTAAACCATGGGTCAAGAGCATTGAGAATAGCCTGAAGGAAACGGATGCCCAATTTTTAAGCTTCCTTCCTGAACGCAGTCGCGCAAGTTTCAGAAAGAATCTCATTCTTCTTATCGAAGCTTCCAAAGAATTTAATGTAGAGAGTGTAGAGTTGTTTTATAACCGTACAAAAGAAATTATCAATGACTAGAATATTTATTATGGCATGCATTGCTGCCTTTTTTACTTCATGTGGCTCGGGTTCTGAAAAGGCTGCGGCTCCAGCAAGCGCGCCTCTCACAGTAGATGTGGTATCACTTCAAGGTGCGGATATACTTAAGGAAGTAAACATTCCCGGAACAATAGTGGCTAGTGAGGAAATTCAACTCTTCAGTGAAGTGAATGGTCGAATTCAAAAGATATTATTTGAGGAAGGAGGACGTGTTCAAAAAGGACAAGTGCTCGTTCAAATGGATAGTGAAATTCTTAAAGCACAAAGAAAACTGAAACAAGTTGAGTTGGATTTAGCTGTGAAAGACGAACAACGAAAGAAGAAGTTGGTTGATGCGAAAGGCATAACACAAGAGGACTATGAAAAGTCGCAATCGACACTCGAAACGGTTCGTGCTGAAATTGATTTGATTGATGTACAGATATCGAAATCATCGATTGTCGCGCCTTTCAGCGGTAGAATGGGACTTCGTCGTGTGAGTGAAGGAGCTTACCTATCTAGCGCAACATTGATCAGTACTATCGTTCAAGACAATCCTATAAAAGTAGAATTTTCGGTTTCTGAAAAATATGCAGGTGAAGTGAAGAGTGGTCAAAAGATTAAATTCAATTTAGACGGCAGTGATAAAGAATATGAAGCAAGTGTGTTTGCCTTTGAATCTGGAATAGATGCAGAGACAAGGATGCTGACTGTGCGTGCTTCTGGTATCAATGATGGGAAGTTGATGCCGGGTGCTTATGTGAATATAAAATATGAATTGGGAGTGGAGGTGCAAGCTTTCATGGTGCCTTCAATTAGTGTAATACCTATTCTAAAGGGACAGAAATTGCTTGTGGCTCGCGATGGAAAGGTGACAGAGGTGCCTGTTCAAATAGGCTTAAGAACATCTTCTCAAGTTCAGGTTTTTGGCGAGTTGAAAGCAGGAGATCAAGTTTTGGTTTCCGGCCTGTTGAGCGTAAAACCTGGGATGCCTGTTAACACTAAAATTATTGAACAATGAATCTAGCATCACTGAGTATATCTCGTCCTGTATTGGCGACAGTGATGTCAATTATCATTGTCATATTTGGATTGATCGGATTCAATTATCTAGGTGTTCGAGAATTTCCTTCTGTGGATCCACCGATAATTACGGTAACCACAAATTATACAGGAGCAAATCCTGATATCGTAGAATCTCAAATTACTGAACCCCTAGAGGCGGCTATCAATGGTATAGCGGGAATTCAAACCATCAATTCCGTGAGTAGTGATGGTAGAAGCACTATCACTGTTGAGTTTGATCTAGGTGTTGATTTGGATGCTGCCGCAAATGATGTGCGCGATAAAGTTTCTGGTGCAGTCAGAAATATACCTGTTGAAGCAGATCCTCCAGTTGTTGTAAAATCGGATGCGGATACTGAAACAATTTTCTCACTTTCTGTTCAATCTGATAAACGCTCTCTTCTTGAGCTAACAGATTTTGGAATTAATGTATTTAAGGAACGACTTCAAACAGTGAAGGGAGTTAGTTCTATTACTATTTGGGGAGAGAAGAGATTTTCTATGAAATTGAATCTTGATCCTGATAAAATGGCTGGAAATAATCTGACTGCTCTTGATGTTAGAAATGCACTTTCCGCACAGAATGTCGAATTGCCATCAGGTAGAATTGAAGGACAAACCGTCGATATGACCATTAGAACTTTTGGAAGACTTTCTTCTGAAGAGGAGTTTAATAATTTGATTATTTCTGATAATGGCCAGAACATTATTCGTCTAAAAGACATTGGACGCGCTGTATTAACTCCATTGAACGAACGCACTCTATTGCGCGGTAATGGCGGTATTCCAATGATTGGTATCGCCATAAATCCTCAACCTGGTTCAAATTACATTGAGATTGTAGATGAAGTGTACAAACGTGTTGATCAAATCAAAAAGGAATTACCTGAGGATATAAAAATTGGTTTGGCACTTGATTCTACGGAGAACATTCGCAAGGCGATTTCGGAAGTAGAAGAAACCATTCTTATCGCTTTTGGTCTAGTAATATTTATCATATTCATGTTTCTCCGTGATTGGAGAACAACATTGATTCCTGTTATCGCAATTCCGATTTCACTTATTGGAAGTTTCTTCATTATGTATGTGATGGACTTCTCCATTAATATTTTGACACTTTTGGGAATTGTACTTGCAACGGGCTTGGTAGTAGATGATGCAATTGTGGTGATGGAGAATATTTTTTCTAAAGTAGAAGAAGGCGAAGATCCCGTTGAGGCTTCGCACAAGGGTTCTAAGGAGATTTTGTTTGCGATTATTTCGACAACAATCACACTTGTAGCTGTTTTCTTACCCGTTATTTTCCTTCAAGGATTGACAGGAAGATTGTTCAGAGAATTCGGTATCGTGGTCGCTGGTGCGGTTGTGATTTCTGCATTTGTATCATTGACGCTAACACCAATGATGTGTTCTCGTATTTTGAAAAAGAAGACGAAGAAGTCTAGATTTTATATTTATACAGAAGAGAAATTGGATGCGATGATTTCTGGATATCGCCGATCGCTTGATAAATTTATGAAACGACCTTATTGGGCTTTTGTGTTGATGATAGTGAGCATTGGATTGATTCTGTGGAATGGTAGCACATTGCAAAGTGAGCTTGCCCCCCTTGAAGACAAAGGTCGTTTGAGAATCATGGCCACGGCTCCAGAAGGTACTTCATTCGATCGAATGGACGAATACAATTCTACTCTTATTGCATTAACGGATACCATGAGTGAAAAGGTGTCACTCATCGGAGTTACTTCTCCCGGTTTCGGTTCTTCTATTTCGACCAACAAATCTTTTGTGCGACTAAATCTTGTTCCTGCTTCAGAAAGATCAAGATCGCAGCAAGAAATAGCAAAGGACCTTATGGTGAAGTTGAGAGAGTATAATTTTGCGAAGTGCTTTGTGATTCAAGAACAAACTATTGGTGGAGGACGAAACTCTGGATTGCCCGTGCAATACGTGATTCAAGCTCCAAGTTTTGAAAAAATGAAAACGGTCTTGCCGCAGTTTCTTTCTGAAGCTTCCTCT
>JBJOKO010000030.1:0-13668 GCA_046046035.1 Bacteroidota bacterium
CAATGTGTAGTGAATCGCAGCTACTTTTTCGTTGCTGATTTGCATTTTGTATTGATTTAAAATAAGGGCGCAAAGATAATCAAACTAAATCTCCCAATCGTGCTTCAAATCAGTTCGATACCACTATTTCAAAAAACTTGGTTTGTCTGTCTACGAAAACGCTATGAGAGCAATTTTCCAGATAATAAACAGCATCCTTGCCCAATATCGCTTTCAAAGCATCAATTTGCTTAAGAGAATAAAGTCCATCATCCATTCCATAAACGCCAATAATCTTCATCCCCGAGCTTTTCAAAGCAGTTATTTCTTTGGTTAAATCCATCGTTGTGTAGGCCTCATTTTTCCAAAAACCTGTAGGACCTTCCATTGTCATTTTTGATGAATATTTCACAAGCAAAGTATCACTAGTAAAAGTTGAATAGATCGCTTTCGCCTCTTCCGTTGGGTTCTTGGGTGAATAAGCCTTTATTCCTGCAGCATGCATAAAACAATAGGAGCTATAAAAAAGTGAGGCCGTATCCATTGAGTTCAACATGTTCAAATATGTCAAATTCGCTGAATCCCCTTTGGTTGTGTAATATGACTTAGCAGAGTTTCTGATAGTTCTAAACGACTCTTGAAGATTCACTGGAGCACCTATCAAAACGATGGCGTGAACATAGGAAGGATGGCTAGCGGCGAATTTGGTAGCCAACATTCCACCGAAGCTATGACCATATAAGGTCGCCTTGGTGATTTTATATTTCTTGTATAGATCGAGTAGATCCGAAATAGATTCTTGAAAAGTAAACTTCGCTTTCGGGTCAGCCGAACGTCCTTCACCGCGGCGGTCGTAGACGATGACATACTTGCCTTTGGAAGCCAGTTGAGCGGCGGTAGTTGCTTCAAAACTCGCACAATTATATCCAGGACCGCCATGAAGGAAAATTACAGCGCTATCGCTAGGATTGCCAAAGGCACGGCTGAACAATTCTTGAGCCTGCGCATTGAATGCACAAAGCAAGAACAAGCAAAAAATCAGTTTTTTCATAGTAAAGTATTCCCTCAAATATATAAATATCCTGGGACCACCTTACTCCACGACCCCACGAACTCCCGAACTCCCGAACTCCCGAACTCCCGAACTCCCGACCCTGAGCAAAGTTGATTTCAAATAAAAATCAATCCCATGGCAAACTACCAGGTTCGCCGAGTTCAATTGTATTTATTGTTTTCGATAAAGTATCGATTCTAAAATGTCCTGTATGATCTATGGTAAGTCTATAAAGCAATGAAAGGTCAACGCTTGCTGTATCTATAGGTTCGGAAAATTTCCTTGTTCCTTCCTTTGACCGGCACAAATAACCTTCATTGTCTTTAATGGATTGTAAAATGTAGAAATCTCCTCCGTCGCCTATCTCTGAGAACAAAACTCCATGATCAATTATTGAATCGTTTTTCTTTGAAAACATAATTACTTCTGACCCCCATTCTCCAGCAGTAAGGTAATGTTCTAGGCTATATCCCCTTTCAGATTCGCTATATATCATTCGCGAATAATACAAGCCTCCCCCATAAATGGATAATAACTTTTTATTCACCAAGGGTAAAGAATCATAATCATCTTGTACTTCTTTTGAAAGCAGTAATTCAACCATAGCTGGATTTGTTCCAACGTAAGGCATGTATTTATTAGGACTGCCTCCTCCTTTTGAACAAGTCAAACTCAAGCAAGCTAAAGAGACAAGAAAAATTGAAAAATATTTAAGCATTACTTTTATTTCTTAAGACAAACTTCTGATTTCATGGCATTCTACTTCATCGATTGCACGAAGATGGCAAGAAGTCAAAATCAACAGTGACAAAAAGTAGTATTTCATTTTTTAGTTTCAATCAGCCGAATATACAATTTAGTTTGAAAAGAGATGAGAACATTAAGAACTAGCTTATTTTCTTATATTGAAGAACACACTATTTTACTAAAGAGAAAAACTCCTTAATCTCCTCACTTCTGATCAATTTAAAACTACCACTATTATAAATAACCATCAAATCGCCATTTGCGGCTAAGATTAGTTTATTAATTTCTAATTCTTTGCATTTACTATCTAGTAAAAAAATCTCCCACGAAAATACCATTCCATTCGGTGAAGTTTCATAAAGAAGAAGATGATAACTATAACTTCCAAGTGTCGTTAGTAAAATCAAGTTATTTCCGCAAACTGCCTGTTCATGTTTGAAGAAATTCACATTAATAGTGTCAATCAATGCTATCTTATTATTCTCGAAGGAAACTATAAATAAGCTATCGCCCCGTTGCAGATGGCCTATTTGTGCACATGTTGAAATTGGCTTTACAAGTGCAAATAAAACAGCAAGAAATAATATTCTAACAACCGTCATTTTCTAGAGATTTTTGTAGGGTTTTCAATCGGTTTCTTCTTGAACTTCACTGAATTGACAACATTATTATTGATGTTATCTCAGTGCAGTTCACTAAATTTTGAATTTGACTTTCACTGGCTCCACCGTTTGCTAGGGATCTGCAACTGAAGCTATAATCCCCACATGAAAACACAAATTCTCTATGGAACACGAGGGTATTAAGCAAGAGAATTTCATTTTCTAAGTGCAAGGCTATAAATGTATGGAAAGTAGATTTGAAATTCTGTCTGCTCTATCCTCTTAAAGACAAAACTTCAATCACAACAATTACAAGATTGCTGCATAAATAAAGAATCATGCCCCATCAAATGATAAACGTATTTAATCAATTCAGGATTTCTCAATTGAACTTGATTTGAAGATATATAGACCCCATACGCTGTATTTTGATTAACTAAAAAAGGCACATTTTTCTCATTGTTTAAAAAAGCATATCCTGCAATACTAAATAGTGAATAGCGCAAAGTTTCCCATGGGCAATTGGACTCAGAACTGTTTTCGCATAATTTGAAAAACTGCTTGAACTCCATTGAATTTGGGTAAATATTGATTGAATGTGTTGAGACTCTTAAAAAAATTCGATTCACCTCAGATGAATTAATCTTATTAATCGGCCTACTCTCACAAGCAACAAGAAAAACCAATAGGGATATGTATAATAATTTCATTATCTAATTTGGAATAATTGGGAATGAATAGATTGGTCCAAAGGCTTCCGAATAATTGAAAATTGTCGCTGCCTTTATACTCAAGGCTATAATCCCCCACATGAAAATAAAAAATTTTCATTGGAACACGAGGGTATTGTGGGTGGTAATTTCATTTTTTAGTTTTCTCATTGCTAATAATAAATCACAGAATTAGAAAGTGAAGTTGTGGAGCAAGGGATCGAAAAACATGGTTTTATTTACAACTTGTCATGTTTGAGTCCTTCGATTTGATGGTTTTGAACTCCATAAAATGGGGAAGTCTTCATCTTAGTTTGTAGTAGCTATTTTATTCTGAATTTCATTTAAGAGTTTTGATTGAAACTTTAAGTCGTTAAATATTCATATCTACCACATTTCTTCAGCCTTTTGAAAAATCTCGATATCTGTTTCTTTATACCAATTGTAAAGCAGAATAGATGGATAAGTTAATGAAGATATAAAGTCCAAAATAGCAAAATGCTCGAATGAATTAGAAATGAGATTCATTGCGACAAAAAACCAAATTGAAGCAGCAGCGAATAGAATAAAGCGCATGGAGTTGCTACGATATTTCAACGAGCCAAAAAAAGAAATTATTACCGAAAGAAATGGTATATAAAAACAGAATGCAAAATATCCTATTGAGAAATAAGCATGCAGAAGCAGACCTCCTTCTTTGTCTATCAATGAAATGTAAATAAAAAGTACGAGAGACATTAGTATCGCGCTTGCAACAAATACCTTCAAATGCCATATAAGTAGTTGAATCATTATAATTAATTAAGAATTACTCCTCACACAATATAAACTTAGTGGATATATAGGTTCCATTTTCATTATAAACCTCTTCGGTTGAATAACTAACTCCATTTCTGTTTAGGTAGTCCTTCGTATTTTGGATAACTTCTAAATGCGAAGCTTTTGATGGCAATGCTCCAATACTTTCACTAACATAAAATTCGCTTTTACCAAGATATGAAGCAATCTCGTAGTTCATTATTCCAACTAAAGAAACATTATATGTATCCGCATAAGTGGCTAAATCTTGAAATTTACATTCATCAAAACCATCCATTGATAAATTGTATTGCATAGATAGGACGTCGGCTAAAGTAGAAACATAATCAAGATACAGGGTAGGTCTTTCATATATTTTATCTGGCCGACTGCCGTATATATGGTAATCTTCATCCAAAGCCAAATAATGTTGAAAAGTATAGCCTAGAGTACCACCATACATCTCGCCTGAACCGTCCATTTTGGAATGTGCAAAACAATCACCTAAACGATGAAGAAGCGCGCCTTCACCCCAATAATAATTAAGCTCTGTTGGGTTGATTATCATAATTAGTGTATTTCGCAATTCAACCTCGAACAGTCCACCTGTTAAAGTATGCACCTCTTGCTGAAAATACCCATCATTCCATGTATATCTTTGTAGTTCGCCATTTTCAGAAACGCTATTGTCCCAATACTCAGCTTGGCGTGCTATTTCGCGCGCGGTTGACTGCTCCATTCCGAGCATTAAACCAACCAAATAAATAGTCCAATAGTGTCCATCTGTTTCGTATTTTCCATCTGGATCAACATAGCCCATTGGGTTATTAAAACAATACCTATACGGAGTCCAACCAGGCTGTAGAAAGCGCACTTCATCCACACTCATCCATCTCCCCAATCTCGCATCATGGATTCTTGCGCCGAAATCATAGGCTCCGCTATTGAATTCACTCTCCTTATCTTTTCCATTAAATCCGAAACTATAATCCCCCAAATGAAAACAAAAATTTTCATTGGAACACGAGGGTATTTGGGGTGAGAATTTCGACTTTTGTTCTTTTTCAATCCGAAGATAGTTAAAAGAATGTGATGTAGCCTTGCTTATTAATTGAACTTTTCTTTGAAATCATGAAAAAACTTGTAATTTATATTGTAGATGTTTTTTGGGGAGCTTTCAACGAGGTTTTGAGAATGTTCATTTTGACATCATCTCTTTTTTTCAGGTTTATCAAAAGTGTTTCTGAAGCCTGCCATTTTTTCAACTATTCATTGACATTACTAAATATTTGAATAATATGATTTCAGTGAATGGCATACTTCGACATTCGCTTTTCCTTTTAAATGATGAAGAAATAATTGCACTCTGGCTGTCGACATCTCAATGCTGACATGTGCAGGTTCGCCATTTAAAGAGTAAAACCTTAAGGTATGTCCGGATCTGACGCTTGCTCTCTCATATATTACTACTCTATCCAATATTGAGGATCCAGCTACTCCAATAGAATTCGAAGTATTCAAGGTTCGATCAAAATGATAGGTCATTTTTCGAAATTTACACACCCGAGTTGGGAATATTAATTCAAAGCCGTTATCATTTAGATACAATCTATAATATACTTTGGAAGTAAACCAAATTGAAAAGAGAACAGACGAACTGATTCCTAGTATTAGAAATCCATTTTTGAAAGCAATCGAAATTATAATCGTGCTAACGAATGAAATGAAAAACAAGATTGAAGTATTACTACTTTTTATCACCTGGTTATTCTTCATCTTCGAATAATGACATTAAAATTTGGACTTGATCTTTTGCTATTTGAGCTGCCGACCAAATCTCCATTTGCTCAGTACTTACTACCCCCGTTTTCGATTGTTGTTCAAAATTTAGTAGAACCAAATCTAATTCGCCTTGAAGTCCTTTGAGAAATGACATCACATCGTAACATGTCTTTAACTTTTCAACACTTTGAGTGCTCAATCCACATTTAGACAATAAAGTGCTCTTTTTACCGTCGCCAATAAATGCCATAGAAATATCGTCAATACTAAGGCATAGACTCCCTATTTCAATTCCACAAGAAAGATAGTTGCTAGCAGCGATACCTCCTAATGACATCTCTGCTAAAACGCCTCCACTCAAGATTGCTCCAATCGTACCAAAGAAGAGTTGTTTCCCACCATTATTCCAACCTTCACGACCACCAAGCGAACCTCCTGTCATAGCCCCATCATCGGAACCTTGGCTCAAAAAACCTATTTTATATCCATTAAAATAAGTAGAATAAGCAGTCGCGGAAATAAGTGCATTTGGATTCTCTGGAAACGAGAAAAAATCAGTATTATTAATGTCCCAAGATAAGCCTTCTGTGCCATTTATTCCTTCAGGTACAAATTTTTTCCAAAATCTTTCTCGTACATCGGTATTCCAATAGGCATATAGATAATGCTCCACACCTAAGTGAGAGACAACGCTTTCCATGACATAATACCCGTCAACAAAGTATATTTTTGTTTGACTTCCTATTTTAACATCCATTGCGAAAAGAGGCCAAGCTTGTATTTTTAAATCAGGCTCACAACCATCCAAGTCAGTGCATGAAATAGTTGTGTTTCCCGCAAATTGATAAGGGGAATAAAATGAAAAATAATTAACTAGAGGATCAACGCTAATAAATCGACCAATATGTGGCTCATACATGCGCATTCCATAATCAAGACAACGTGATTCCCATTCTTTTCCGTTGAATCCGAAGCTATAATCCCCCACATGAAAAGAAATATTTTCATTGGAACACGAAGGTATTGGGGGGGGAAATTTCATTTTTTAAGTTCGAGGTGATAAATGTATAGAAATTGAAAACAAATCGAATATGTTTTTTTGAATATTCCCAAATATGGAATTCCCGTGTTCCAATGGAAGCTTTAATTTTAACAAAGGTTTTTTTCAATGCTTGGAACACAAAGCACTTTATCCAGTGCCAGAGCGGATCCTGGTGTTCCAGACCATTTTGGAACGCCAGAACTAAATCTCAATTTATGCTCTACTTCATTCCATGTTTATCGCTCTAAACGAAAGTAAGCAATCAAATCACTCCATGTCATTCAATGGATAATATAAATTCATCAACTTCCTTTGCTCTTCCATATCTAACAATTTATATCGCGCTGTTGTGGATGTCCACTTTTGACCTGAAAGCAGCTGAACCTGTTCTAACGGAATTTTACTTTTATTGAGCCAATTGGCAATCACGCTTTGTCTTATCGTGGCAGGCGCAAGCTTGCGATTGGGAAATACGTTCTTAAATGTCGATATCAAATAGTGTATATCCTCAGTCTTGATCCGGGCTCCTAGTTTACCCAACAAAAAAGCCTTTGAATCATATAAGTTCAACTTTTTTCGGCTTGTTTCCAAATACTGAGCAAACAAGCGATACTGCTTGGATTCTATTTCCAAATGTCGCTGATTGACTTTGGATGTGGATTTGACAAAGATTACTCCTTTATCCATATCTACATGATCCAAATCCAAATTGCATATTTCTCGGGAATGGAGACCTTGATAGATGAGCAACGAAACAACAACTCTGTTGCGCAATGCCAGCATACTATATCTCTCCTCTCTTTCCAAAAGAACTTCAAGTTCACTAGCAGTAAACAAATCTGAACCAATTACACATGTGTCCCTTTGATTGCGAATAAAAAGGCCACGACAAGGATGATTTTCAATTTTACCAGAATCAATTAGAAAATCAAAATACTTCTTCATACTATATAATAAGCTAGTCCGAGTATTATTTGTGCTTCCTTGTCGGGCAAGCCGATTGAGATATTCAACAACGTCGCCGTATGTGAATCTTTCTAGACTGGGATTGTCCGCTAGACATCGTCTAATAGAATGAACATAGCTTTCTATGGTCTCCGGGGTGTGACGAAGTTCAACGAGGTACTTCCTAAATTGTAAATGCATAGCTAGTGTGATTTATTGACTAAGAACTTTCATTTGCTGTTTCCGCCTTTTAGCATATATGTGGGCTGTATCGATTGATGAGTGTCCTAGCAGTTGCTGTATAAACTCAAGACTAGCCCCATTATCTGTGAGATGCGTGGCAATGCTGTGTCGAAAGCAATGCAGACTCAATTTCTTCTCTATCAATTTAGGATTTTCTGTTTTCTTAATTGAGTCTTGTATCAGTAGGTTTAGCTTATCCCCATTCATTCTTCTTCCACAGCTATTGAGAAAAAGAGCGTTAATATGGTCCTTCTTCATGGGGTCGAGCTCATCCATCCGTTCATTATATATATACTTTTTCACATCAATAATTGACTGATTCGGCATTGGAATAGATCTTGATTTTTGATTTTTTCCTTCACGAACAATCAAGAACCCGCGATGAAAATGAATGTCGGTGATATTCAAATTTTGAATCTCAGTTCTTCGAAGTCCACAACCATAGGCTATCCCGATTAATGCCCTTTCTTTTTGGAGTGTGCACGCGTTATAAATCTCTTTAATTTCTTCAACAGTGCAAATGCTTCGTTCTTTGTGATGCCCGAATTGGAACTTTGAATTTCTAACTGGAGAATGATCAATTTCGCTAATGGCCAAAAGGAAATCAAACAAAAGCCGCAGAGAAAATATATGATGCCGAATCATGGACTCGCTCAAACCTCCAGAAAGTCTTTGATTTGGCCGTTCTCTAATATATGTCTGATAAGCCATGATGTGCTGACTTTTGACGTCATTTATGCTTCTTATATCTAATGTCTCTAAAAAGAACAGAAATTCTCGCACACAACTCTGAAGCATTCTATTCTTGCCTTGTTTGTAGCCTTTCGCTCGTATAAAATTGTCGTACCTGCAAAGTACATTTTGGAAGGCGCTGCTATTGACGGGTAGGTGTTTCATTTGAGATTAAGATTATCTGAACAAGTTATTTATTTGCTCTACAAATTGATCTTTAAGAATTTGTCTAGATTCTTGAAAATTATCTTTGTAAGACACGCAATACTTATATCCACGATTGCTCGAACCGCCTTTTCGAATGACATACTCCAATTTCACAAGTGTATCAAGGATCCTAAAGCAACTTGATTTGCTTAGATTCAAAGAAGTGCGCATTTGCAAAGCGCTAAAAAAAACTTCATCTTGGTTCAAATCACCATTTGGTCTAAAGGATTTAAGTTTTTCATATACCAGTCTAATAGGCTTTTCTAGTTCATCCGTCTGATCCGAAAGCACATCGCATAAAATCTCGAACGCGATTATAAGGTCCTCCTTGTTGGCTGTTATCAATCCTCTATTGTCCACCTTTCTTTGAAACTGATGAAAATTGGCTATAAGCTTTACTAGGTTCAGGTAAATGGAACATTGCTCTCGATTTCCGAATATTCCTCTGGGCAATACAAGCTTGTCAATACAAGGTATTTCGACTTTATACGCTTTTAAAAGTCTATAACAACCTTGGAGCAAGGGTAAAGTTTGATGATTGGATTTCTTGGTATTTTTCGATAAATCAAATTCGGAACAATGAAAAAACTCTTCATCTATATCGGTCCTTTGTTGCAGCACAATTGAGGAGTTCAATGCCTCATGCCTAATAATTGTTTGGCTGCATATCCCGATTAGAGAGAAGCATACTCTTTGGGTGCGGGACTCTGATACATGATAACCAAGAAAATTCCGGTATCTATAGACACGACCAATACTTCCTTTTGTGGGTATGGATAAAAGCGCTCGTTTCGTCGCCTTATCCAAAAAATCGAAATCTCTTACTATGATGAGCTTATGAATCAATTCGTCCCTTTGAAGTTGAAGTATATTTTTAGAAACAATGCTATCTGCAACAATTAAGTTATCTGGAGGTATGAGTTTTTCTAGTGCATTTACAATTTTGTTTCTTTCAAATATTCCATTTTCAGCTAACAGCAATCTCATTGGCTCGTCCCAAAGGAAACTTATACTGGTAAAAAAGAGCAACAGTCTGCGAGATTTCTGAGCCGCAAAATTCAAGATTTTAAGTTCATTATCAATCTCATCTATTAGGTTATCTCTATTCAAGAAACCAATGCACCTTGCTTTTAGCTCATTGGGAATTCGCTGAATTTCAGGATTGATTGAGGGCTCAAGTTTTTCGACCAAATGTGAGTCACGATATTTTTCTAGAAAATCTGTGAAGTAATGTAGATCCAACAAAATTGATTCTTCTTGAAGCGAAAAAGTGGAGGAAAGGTTATGAGAAGCCTCAATGAGATGCTTTCTATTATAAAGGTCAATTTGAATTCTCTCCTTCTTGTTTTCTGACCTTGACTCTATTAATAGTGTGGTATTAAAACTTTTCCAGTTGCGATCAAGTTCACCGAGCGCATAATAGTTCAGACAAGATTGCATTTTAATCTTGTAAGGATGAACAATCTGAAATATACGTTCTCCATCTGAAAAGTTGCTGATCACAAACTCTGACGAATAATCGTCGCTATATTTTATATGTTCAATTTCACTGGTGGACTCCTCTATTACTTGTTTGAGATTACCGATGCTTGTCTTCATCTTAATAAATATTAGGTGATTGGATAGACAATACAGTAACAACGCCCTAAGTGTGTTTAGTCTATGACACACGAATAATGTTCAAGACTGGTGTTAGAAAACATAAGCAATATTATAAGGATAAAAAACTCGTTTAATAGGGGGGTGAAAACACCCCCCTAAGTGTCAATTAAACATTAATATATCTTTAATTCAGAAAATCGATTTCGACAAAAAGCAAAATATGGGAGATAAGTATTTTGTTTTAGACGAGTAAAATATTTTGAAAAAAAATAAACATTAGGTTGTTTATTAAAACATTTTACTCCTATATTTGGTCACCGCTAAAAGTAAAACCTAAACCATTTTATTGATAGAATACTTAAAGGCTTTTTTCTCCCAGAGAAGCTTAGACTTAAACGCTAGAAGCGATGCACACAAGGCATAGAGCCTAATTCGTCGACTTTCAATACCCTTTACTGCTGTGTATTTACTGCCATTTTTTGGCCTGTAAATCCTTTTACTCAATTCTCGAATATTTCGAGTTTGATGTTATTGTTTTAAAATTCCCTTTTGAGGGAACAGGAATTACTATGCTTTAACCATTTATTGATTGACCAAAATATTTAAAATATCGTGCCTACTATTTATAGTAATGCAATCGACTATTAAATCTTGGTCTCAAGATGAAAAACCTTTTTTTAATACGTTGATTAAGCCCAATAATATATCACTTGTAAGTGGAACACAGTATGGATTATATCCTATGCTCAGCGATTCTATTTATCCAGTTTGGATATACAAGACAACGCTTTCTGCGAATGTCTCTTTGCTTAATCTTCCATTAAACGCATCTTACACTTATTCTAATCAGTTCGGAACAGCGGGCATCAACTCTGGATTTCAAATTTCATTGGACACAAAAGCCCTGAATAGAATGAAATCCATTGATGGTATAGATTCAAAAGCAATTATTGACGGAGCCTTGGATAGTATACAGAGTCGAAAATCTCTATACTATCGAAGGCTCGATTATTTAACACGATTGGATCCGCAATTCCAGATTCCGAATATTTCATTGGATAATAAACCGACATTGCCTGGCATTGAAATAGGCAATCCTGTTGAAATCGATAGTTTGAATTTACAGAATCACCAACCATTTAATACGGCTACTGATTCATTAAAGATATACCCTGATTCTGTTTCTGTTTCTGAAGAAATTGCGAAGTACAAGCAATTGTTGGATGAATTGCAGAATGCGGAGAATTTGTGGAAAGCTAAGAAGCTTGCCATTGAGCAATATTCACCCGAAACAGTTTTGGATTCACTCTATAGCAATAAAGCGGCGCGAATAGAGAAATTCAATATTGGATTTTTCGGGGCAGAAATGTCACCTCTTCTTATTCAGTCAACTGTGCTAAAGGGTATACAGGTTGCTGCGCAGAAAGGAGACTATTATGCGGAATTTGCTCTAGGCAGAACGCTTAATTCACAAATCCAGGAGACCACCAATCAAACTTTTAAACAACGATTGAATGAGTGGAGAAATGTCGTGGCTGATAATCGCTCTGAATCTTCACGCGCGCTTTTTGCCGCCCGATTTGGGAAAGGACAGAAAGACAGCACCCACTTTTATCTGGGAGGATTAGTGGGGCAAGGAAAGAAGGAGTTATTCTCGGAGAATTCATCCACCGCTCGAAACATTGTTGGAGAGGTTGAATACACCTATATTCAGGAGAAAAGAAAAGTACAGTTTAATGCTGCTCAGTCTTTTCTTCGTGACCAAGGTGTTCAATCGTTCGACAATAATGTTTCCATTCGATCAGGGCAATCAACTGGGTATGCGTTTCATCTTCTTTACAATGAAACTTTCGAGAAGCCAGGTATTCAAGTTGGAATTAAGGGAAAATATTTTTCTCCTTTATTCACAAGTTATGGATTAGGAGTATCGCGAAAGGACTATTTGCAATCGGATGGAAACGTGTCGAAAAGCTTTAAGAAATTTGGAAGATGGTCATTGCAATTGCGAAAGGATTTAACTAATCTATCCAATTCATTGCCAGTAACTGTTTCGCTGAATCAAGCCAAAGTTAGTTGGTCCATCAAGCCAATTAAACGAAGCTCTTTGAATTTGAATTATATCAAAAGTTCTACTTCAATTGAGACAGAAGATCAAACTACTGAGTTTTTCCAAAATGTTTTTGTAGGGGTTGGAACATATCAGTTCAAATGGGGAAAGAAGACTCCTGTAGCTGTGTTGCAAATGAATTCAACTCAACTATCAACGGACTCCATCCGTGTCAATTATTTGAGTGGTCAAGCGAGTTTGCAATGGATGATTTCAAAATCAACCTCAGTTACAATGAGCAGCAATTACTCGGAATCGCGCGATTCTACAATGAATAAAGTTGAGAATCTTTTTTCTGAATTTCAACTTTCCACTGCTATGAAATCTATTTCACTTGGATGCACAATGAAGATGGGAACAACTGGTGGTGATTTCACTTATGGGTTTGGATTGAACGGACAGATCAATATGCTGAAAGGCTTATCTGCCTCATTTTTTACAGAGCGAGTTGTTTTAGATAAAGGCATTACAAGCTTTTATACTGAGGTTGATTATTTGCGATTCCCATACAGAATGGGAATTGAGTTGACTTATACACTAATGAAATCAAAGTAAAATGAGAATACTTACTTTTTTGGGATTGTTAATTGGAGTGAGTCTGAACGCTCAGGTTTCAATTGTCTCCCATCAATTTACGGAATGGACAGCGTCTCCTAGTTCTATGCTTTCTATCACCGCTATGAATAGCGAACAGAATGCTATTGATGTTAAGTTACACGCAACACTATCCACTACTAGCGGAGAACTTGTATGTGAAGTATTTTCAACAACTCTTAAATTGAATAGCGGTGTTCAAAGTTTGAGAGCAACATCATTTGAAAAATTGACTTATGGCAGATCAACAGTTAGCTCAGGTGTAAAAGATCAAGGCATTTTGCCATTTGGGGATTATTCTTTTTGTATTGAAGTTTTAGCGGGAGGTGTTGAAGTTCTAGATCAACAGTGTGAACAGCTATCCTCCGATTATACTGAATTCCTTAATTTAATATCACCATCAAATGGCGACTCTGTGGTAACTCAAAATCCATTGTTGATTTGGACACATAGTGGCAATTTTATGGATGCAAATGAGAAGGCGGGATACAGATTAATCGTAGCTGAAATTAAAGACGGACAAA
>JBJOKO010000031.1:0-13661 GCA_046046035.1 Bacteroidota bacterium
ACATCTTTCCCGATACGGTTGGGATACATCTTTTTGACTTGAATGTGGAATTGTTTTTTGTACTGCTGATTGAAATATTTTGGATAAAACAGTAGTGTAATTATTCCAATAAGAAATGTAACAACAGCCATTGCCATTTCATGGCGATATATGAAGAACAAGGTGAAGCAAACCGCTAGTACCGTTAAGATATACGTGCTGATTTTTCTTTTCTTCTTCGTGTCTTCGCTATTCAATGCAATTTGCAGATTGAAGGCTACTAGATCGTTTTCTTCGATGGTATAGGTGTAGTGCATGGTCGTGGGGTCGTGGGTTCGTGGGGTCGGGAGGTCGTGGGGTCGGGAGTTCGTGGGGTAGTGGGGTTGTGGGGCGAAAATAGTTAAGTTTTATGTTGAATAAGTCTGCATAATTTATTCAACGGAGTACAGGGCAAGAGTAACGACCTTTGCATTCGATGGCAAAGAAAAAAGTAGAAATAACTTCTGAGACTTTTGAGAAAAGTTTGGTGGCAAATTTTGCCTTTGAACCAACCAAGGGTCAAGAACGATTGTTCTATGCTTTTTCGCGAATGATGTTTTCCGATAAGCCGCGATGCGCCCTTATTATTAAAGGGTATGCAGGTACCGGTAAAACCACTACTGTTTCTGCAATGGTGAAAACCTTGCAACAATCAGGTAAGAGAGTTGTCCTGCTCGCGCCAACTGGCCGTGCGGCAAAGGTTTTGAGTAATTATTCGGGAATGCCTGCTTCGACAATTCACAAGCAGATCTATTATAGAAAATCAGACAAATCAGGACACTCTTGGTTTGAACTCAAAGAAAATGAGTCTGAAAACACGGTCTTCTTCGTCGATGAGGCTTCTATGATAGGCACCGAGCGATTCTCTCAAGTTCAGAGCGACATAGCTTCTGGGGATTTGCTCGAGGACTTGGTTTCTCATATTTATTCTGGTGAAGGATGCCGAATGGTGCTGATCGGTGATGGTGCTCAGTTGCCGCCGGTAGGCAGTGATCAAAGCCCTGCGTTGAGACTTGATTATCTCCGAATGGAATTCTCTCTCAATATTGCCGAAATCGAATTAGTAGAAGTTATTCGTCAAAAAGAAGGTTCTGGAATTCTCGAAAATGCTACTCGACTACGAGACCTGATTAATTCTGGACAAGCCAGTTATCCTGAGATAACGACCGATGGATTCACCGATATCTCTCATGTTACTTCTGATCTTCAACCCATCTTCGAGGATGGTATCCGGAAGTATGGCATCGATGGAACGATATGTATAACCAGATCAAATAAGCGAGCTAATATTTACAATCAACAGGTAAGAGCCCGGATTCTTTGCAACGAGGATGAAATGAATACAGGCGATCGCTTGATGGTTTTGAAAAATAATTATTTCTGGCTTGAAGGTGAATCTACCGCTACCGCTGGATTTATCGCAAACGGTGATGTATTGGTTGTTGAGCGTGTGCGCAAGTTTGAGGATAGGGGGGCTTTTCGTTTTTGTCGCGCAGTAGTGCGTTTGGTAGATTATCCTGATCTTCCTGAAATGGAGGTTCTTTTGCTTTGCAATACCATTTGGGAGGAAAGCGCTGGACTGAGTTATGAGAAGCAAAAAGAACTCTACTCAATAATTGCGCTTGATTACGAGCATCTCAATAATGTGGGGAAAATAAGAAAAGCAATTCAAGAGGACCCTTATTACAATGCGCTCCATGTGAAGTTTGCATACGCCATTACTTGTCACAAATCTCAAGGTGGACAATGGCCCTGCGTTGTTCTAGATCAGGGCTATATAACAGAGGAAATGTATAGCGTTGAACTTAATCGTTGGTTTTATACTGCGTTTACTCGTGCCCAAAAAGAGCTATTTCTCGTTGGCTTTTCGTAAGTTCGCGGTGTAGATGAACTTTTTTAACCCTGAAATAGCAGCAAAGGCTTTATTGCCTAAGGATGTAGCCGCTTCTGCAGCTACTTTGCACCTTGCCATTCACATTAACCCTGCTTTGGTTCAAGTGGCAGTGGTAGATCGTGATACCAATCGCGATCTATGGGTAGAAAAGTTTGATATTCTGAATGACTCCAATTCCGACTTGAGTCAGGCAATCGATTTTGTGAGACATTGCAATTGGGGAGAGAAGGTTTTTCGAAAAACTACAATCAGTTTTGATAATGGCGACTTTGTGCTTGTGCCGCAAGGGTTTATTGTTCCTGGGAAGGAAAAAGAAATACTTGAGTTTAGTACAAGACGGGAAGCGGATTGTCCGGAGAATTATATGATTCCAGAAATCGGTGCGGGTATTATTTATGACTTGCCGTTGCACCTGCAAACATTGGCTTCGCGTTTTCCTAATGTTCGTTTTTATCCTTCTGCTGGATTGTGTCTCCGACACGCAGTTTCAGTTTCCAATGAAGATAGTTCTTTTCACGTATTGGTTCAACACGGCTATATGCTTGTGATTGCCTTTCATGGAGGACAAGTGAAACTCACAAATCACTATGGAATTCAAGGCAATGACGATGTGTTGTATCATGTTGCAAACGCTGCAATGCGCTTGGGGATTCATTTGGAATCAGCTGATTTGACTTTGTATGGAGCAAGCGTTTCTGGAGAACTGAAAGAGCTTCTTGAAGGATACGTTGGCAAAGTCGATTATTGGAACAAAGGTGATCATCACTTGTTCTCAGTTCTTATTCATTCATTATGCGTATAATTTCTGGTACCTTCAAGGGTAGAAATATAGAAGTCCCAAAGAATTTTGATGGACGCCCAACGACTGATTTTGCTCGCGAGAGTTTATTCAATATCCTAAGCCATCAATTGGATATGGATGGTGCCACTGTGCTTGATTTATTTGCAGGGACAGGTGCAGTTTCATTAGAGTGTCTTTCACGAGGCGCTCAGCATGTTCAGGCCGTTGAGATGAGTCCGGTGCATGTCAAGTTTATTCAAAAGAATTTCGAATTATTCAATTTTGAAAATGGCGATATCATTCGCGGCGATGTTTTCAAATTTTTAGTAAAGCCTTTAGGTAGCTTTGATATGGTGTTTGCCGACCCACCTTATGATGTCGTGGGATTGATGAAATTGCCTAGTTTAGTATTGGATAATGGATGGGTGAAAAAAGGAGGGCTATTTGTGTTGGAACATCCCGACAAAATGGACTTTAGTGAGCATCCTTTCTTTAGTCAACATAGACGTTATGGAAGTGTCAACTTCACGTTTTTTAAAGTACCAGAAGAATGAAAAAAATAGCTTTGTTTCCAGGATCTTTTGATCCGATTACCAGAGGTCATGAAAATATCGTTCGTCGTGGCGCACTCTTGTTCGATGAGGTAGTTGTGGCTATTGGTCATAATACCACAAAGCAATCTATGTTTCCTCTAGAAAAGAGAAAAGCTTGGATTGAGGCCACATTTGCGGATTTACCAAATGTACGTGTTGATGTATACGAAGGTCTTACTGTTGACTACTGCAAGAAGATTGGTGCAACTTTTCTTTTGAGAGGCTTGAGAAATGGCGGGGATTTTGAATACGAGCGAACAATAGCTCACATGAATAAAGCTTTGTTGGCGCCGCTTGAAACTGTTTTGGTTTTCACTGATCCAGAATACGCTTCAGTGCACAGTACTGTAATTCGTGAGATCTATAAAAATAAAGGTGACGTTTCTCAGTTTGTTCCAAAACAAATCAATCTAGATGCATAAGTCAGTTTTTCATAGTTTAATTGTTTTAGTAGCCTTTTTACTTCAGTCGGCAAGCACCTTTTCGCAGGTGAATATTTCGGGTACATTGAAGAATCATGCGGACAAAACACTCCATGTTTATGCTAATTTGGATGAGTTTTCGCAGCAAAGAGAATTGTTAGGAACAGCTCATCTCGACGATGCGGGCAAGTTCAAATTGACTTTAAATGAAACGAAAACGCGAAGAGCGTTCTTAGTTATCGGAAATCTTGAAGCTGTCTTTTATCCTGAACCGAGTAAAAATTATACAATAGAATATTTTCCATCTGCTACTGAGGCAGATTTTGTGCGCTTTGATAGAACGTCTGTGGACGTGCGATTTCATGATTTACCAGCGGATGATATTAATGTCCTGATTCCTGCATTCAATAAAGATTTGTACGCATTCTTAGATGAGCATTTTTATGATTTTGCATTGGATAAATACACGGGCAGTGAAGCCGTAAAGAAGAAAAATTTTACGGGAAAAGAAACAGATATGACACCGGGTACTGATTCTGCTAAAGTTTCAGTTACTGTTGTGAGAGACTCCGTGAAATTTATTGATTTGGTTTCCCAATTTGTAAAAACAACGGAACCGAAATATCCATCGTCGAATCCTTTTTTTAAGAATTACATGCTCTATTCGTTTGCGGAGTTAGAGATGATGGCGGGGAGAAATAAAAAGGCTCTTTATCAAGATTATTTTATGAGCAAGCCAGTTGAACTGAATCATCCGGCTTACATGAAGTTTTTCAATGCTTATTATGATCACTTCTTGGAGAATAATAGACTTAGTCTGCAACAAGATATTATGCGCACGGTAAATGCGGAACGCAATCCGTCGGCGTTATTTCAATTGATGAAAAAGGATTCGTTGTTCTTGTCTGAGTACGTTGGGCAGCTAGCAATTATAAAAGGGCTTAAAGATCTTTACTCAAATAGAAATTATTCCAAAGCTTCAATTGTTGTCACATTAGAAAACATGAACAAAATGCCGGGCATGGACTTGTATAAATCCGTGAACGAGCGCTTATTGAAGCAGTTTACGCGCTGCAAAGAAGGGTGGCAATTGGAGAATTTTACAGCCCTTGATCTCAAACAAGACAAATGGATTTGGGATGAACAACCTCCTATGTACACTTATTTTTTCTTCTTTGCCGATTGGTCTTCTGCCTGCAAGAAGGAAATGATGATGATGAAGAAATGGCAAGAGATGTATGGCAAAGATGTTCGTTTCGTTGCTGTTAATATGGACGATGATATTTATAAAATGAAGAAATATGCTCAAGACAATCGTGATCAAGATTTCGTCTACATATTTGGCGGAACAGATCCATTGCTTCGAGAAAAATTTGATCTTCGAAATGTCCCTTTTGCTGTCCTAGTAGATCCTCAAGGAAAATACATATACGACTACACCAGAAAACCTAGTGAAGGATTAAATCTTGATTTAGATAAAATCGTGAAATTACTTCGCACTCCTACGAATGCAAAAACCTGGCAGGGTAAATAAGTTTTTATTGAATTAGCCTACTTTGGTTACAAGCTTATCCGCCATGTAGTCGAATAAGTTCTTTAGAGGACCTTTCACCATCATTTCAAGGAAAGGATTGATATTCGCATCACAAATTAGAAATGCTTCTGTTGAACCCGATGTCTCAGTAAGATTCACATTGAGATTGAATGAAAAAGGTGAGCCCTCCGTGCTTTCGTAAACAACTGATGTGTTTGGTGTCGAATTAATCAGACGAAGTCCAATAGTATAAGCTCCTTGAATTTTGAAGGAACATTGTTTACCATCACTTTTCCATTCCGTAATTTTTCCTTCTGGAAGCAATTGCTGAATGTTGTCTGTATTAATGAGAAAGTCATGTACGTTGGCTGCTGGAGCGGCAACCACTACTTTTTTGCTTTCGATTTTAGTCATTTTATTAGATAGAGTTAGTTGTGGTAAAAGCCTCGCTCCATTTCTCTGGATTGAGTTTCCAATTTTTCAAAGCATCGTGTTGTTTCGCATCGATATAACTTGAAGATAGGGCTTTCGTAAGTAAATGATCGTAATCACTTAATGTATTCAGTTTGCAATTTGCAGCATCGAATGCATCAGTAGCTTTTTGGAAACCGTAGGTAAATATAGCTACCATTCCTATTACATCTGCTTTTGCTTCGCGAAGTGCGTCAACTGCAGTTAGGCTGCTCTTTCCTGTAGAAATTAGATCTTCAATCACAACAATTTTTTGTCCCTCCTGAAAAACACCCTCTACTTGATTGCCGAGACCGTGCTTTTTTGCTTCGCTTCTCACATAGATAAATGGGAGATTTAGTGCTTCCGCCACCAAAGCACCGATGGCAATTCCACCTGTTGCCACACCAGCAATGACTTCGACGTTTTTATAATTTTCGCGGATTTCTTCGACAAATGCATCTCTTACACCATTGCGAATCGCTGGATATGAGAGGGTTTTGCGATTATCACAATAGATTGGTGATCTCATTCCTGAAGCCCAAGTAAAGGGATTATCAGGAGATAATTTTACGGCTGAGATTTGAAGCAAGAAATCTGCTACTTTTAACGCGCGGTCTGTTTTCGTATCCATGGGACAAAAATATAAAGTATACTTCTCAAATCGTCCAGTGATTTTTACACAGGATGAACCTGCACCAGATGAACAGTTCAAAGGTGCGGAGATTATCCGTTCGTGCGGAAAAATGGACATTCTTTTGATCGAAAGTGCCGTTGCACGCGGTGCTAAGGTTATTTATGTCGTTTGCAGTGATATTGAGAAAGCCTGGAAAAAATTCTCCGATCAATTCGAATTTGTTCAGGCCGCAGGAGGTGTCGTTGTGAATAAAGAAGGAAAAATGCTCTTTATATACAGACATGAAAAGTGGGATTTACCGAAAGGAAAAGTTGAATTAGGCGAAGAAATCTCTGAAGGAGCGCTTCGTGAAGTGGAGGAGGAGTGCGCAATTTCTGATATCACACTAGGAAAACAATTGAATACCTCATGGCATACTTATATCCAGAAAGGTGAGCCGATGCTAAAAGCCACAGCTTGGTATATCATGGATTTTGGTGGAAATGGAACACCCAAACCCCAAGCCGAAGAAGGAATTACTGAGACAAGATGGATTTCAGAAAGTGAATTGTCTGTGGTGCGCTCAAACACTTATCCTTCTGTTCTTGATGTTATTCAAGATTTCTTAGCTACCAAATAACGAAGCATTACGGGTTGTTCAGATGGTTCAAGCAATACTTGGACAAGTCTATTTTTTCTATTTACTTCAACAGTCATTTTAGGGCCGCCACTACGCAATAGATTCTGAATATTCTTGTATGGGCTATATCCATTGATTGAAAGTATCTCATCGCCATACCAAAGACCCGCCAAATCTGCGGGACCTGTGGGATAAATGGAAGTGATTGCATTTTTTCCAGAAGTTTCTTCGATTGAAAGTCCGCAAAATGATTCCCCAAATTTCGGCGATGCTTGCGCTCTTAATTCCAAATTATTGAAGTGTAAAGCTTCTGTGATGTAGGGCATGTAATCGGCGGTGCCGTTTATAAGCTGATCGAAAATGTCATTGAAACTGCAATGTCCGACTTCTTCAAGTATCGTTTTGTAGTCGTGTTTAGAATATCCGATTCCTTTTTTTCCATATTCGTTGTAAAGTCTCAACATTACATCATCGAGACTAGATTTATTGCCGGTGTTTTTTCTAATTCTACGATCACAAATGAAGGCGATTAAACAACCTTCATTGTAGATGGATACTTTCCGCCAAGGTATGCCTGCTCCATATCCATCAAGCCATGTTTCAAGACTACTTTGTGCAACAGAAATATTGAATCTGCCTTGATTGTCCATGTGCTCTTGAATAGCCTCAGCAAGAACATTGTTCCATTGATCATCATTAAAAAGTCCTGAACGATAAAGCAAATAATCCCCGTAGTAAGTAGTTACTCCTTCAGCAACATATCCAAGTTCACTATAATTTTCTTTAGTAAAATCATAAGGCATCATTTCAATTGGACGGATACATTTGATATTCCAAGTATGAAATAATTCGTGACAAGAAATGGCAAGAAGATCGAGGTATGGTGTGCCTGCGGTAAATTCAGTAGCAGGTCCCATCGCTATTACCGTGGAGTTTCTATGTTCTACTCCATGTCTTACGAAGTAAGCTGGGAAATGGAATAGGAAGTGATATTCGCTGCATGGAATATCTCCAAATAGATCAAAATGCGCTTGAGTGAATTTCGCGAAATCACCGAGTAAACGTTCGGTATTGAACTGGATTTTTCCTTGAATCCAAATGTTGAAATTAACGTTGTTGCACTGGTATTGATAATGTTGGAGTGTGGCTGATGCAATCAATGGACAATCGGCTAATTCATCAAAACCAGAAGCGATAAGTGTTGTAGCGTTTTCTTTGGCTAGGCCGCATGCTATTTCATATCCTTTTGGTAAATCGAATTCCACTCTATATGGAGTTTCCTTCGCTACGGTATTGTAGAAAAAACAATTGACCGGATTGATATAAAGTTGTTCGTCGTCAAGATAAGTGGAGCCGGCATTGAGTTCGGCCGAATAATATTGATAACGTATCGTGACTTGGTCACAACCTGTGGCATTTACTTGCCAAAGATCTTTGGTGATTTTTGTAAAAGGCAATTCTTTACCATCGTTGTCAAATGCCTTCCAACCGCGAATATTCTTGGCGAAGTTTCCTAATTCATACCTGCCCGGACGCCAAGCTGGAAGCTGGAATTGGATGAAATCACTTGAATCATGCTTAAACAGACCTTCGAAAGAAATGAAATGTCTGTGAGTATTTGAAAAACTTACGCGGTATTGAATCATAGTCTATTTCACTAACTTTTTAATCGGCTCACCTATGCATGCATTTGGCATTGGGAGTTTGCAAATCGAAGTAATGGTTGGAGCAATATCACAAATAGTTTGATGATCGTATGATTCACCTTTTTTTATTCCAAAACCATAAAACAGAGCAGGCACATGCGTGTCGGCAGTATAAGGAGAACCATGTGTTGTGCCTTGCATCCCATATTCCATAAATCCGGGATTGAGAACATAGATAACATCTCCAGAATAACGTTGGCTATAACCCAATTGCACGTGAGAAGCAATTGGAGTGCGCTCTGCAAAACGATCGAGGTCGGCACCATTAAATGCCATTAGCACATTTTCTTGCTCAGATACAAACTGTGCTACTTCCATTTGAATCTTTTTCAAGTCCAAATTTTTCTCCCGAATGATTGTTCGGTTTAGAAAAATATTTTGATTCGTTTCGTTTACAATCCAAGCTGCAGCACCATATTTTATTGTCAAGAATTCATTGACCTTTTCTTCTAGGCGATCGCTTTTCCAATAGCCGGCAGAAGCATTGAATGTGCTGTGGTAGCTCGGAGTTGGAACACCAGCGTGGTCTGCGGTGAGGAATAACAAGTATTCGCCTTTTCCCACAGTTTCGTCGAGATATTTGATGAGAGCTGCAATTTCTAAATCTAGTCTTATGTAGGTGTCTTGCGCTTCTTTGGAGTGTATTCCAAATTGATGACCAACATAGTCAGTTCCCGAGTAGCTGACACACAGCATATCCGTGGTCTTGCCTTTTCCTAATTTTTCATTTGCAATTACTGCCTTTGCAAAATCTGTGGTAAGTGTATTTGCAAAAGGCGTTGACTTTAATAAATCATAATTGCCATTTAATTCGCGAAGCGCTGCTAGATCGTAAGGGAATGCCGGGCGTGTTGTTCCTTTAAATGGCAGTTCATAAGCATTGTTATCTTCGATGCTTTCGTCATATTTATCTGGAGAAAGAAGAAGATCCCATTTTCCATTGATGTACTTATCGGCCGTTCTGGAATTGTTGTAATCAGAAACCCAATTCGGAAGACTATCCATGTACCAAGAGCTTGTTGCCCAATTGCCTTCTGTTCCACCAACAAACCAATAGGCTGCGTCCGCAGTGCGACCTGCAGGTAGGATTGCACCACGATCTTTCATTGAAATACCAATAACCTTGGCGCGTTGATTTGAAAACAATTTTAATTCGTCGCCAATTGTGGTGCTAATCAAACGATGTGGTGACATTTTTCCTGAAGAACTGGAAGTGCCAATTCCGCGTACTTTTCCATCACCTGTGCAATAGATCATGGTGTCTTGATCTCGCAAATACCAGTCATTTGCTAATATTCCATTGTATGCTGGAGAGGTACCTGTATATATTGCCGCGTGTCCAGCAGCAGTGTAGGTAGGCATATAATTGTAATGAAGGTTTCGCGCGAAGAAGCCGTCGTTTACTAATTTCTTGAAGCCATCATTGCTGAAATCATCCCAGTATTTTTCTATGTAATCATAGCGCATTTGATCGACAGTAATCCCAATAATTAATTTGGGACGTCGTGCTGTTGTTTCTTCTTTTTCGTCTTTCTTCTTCTTACTGCTTTGAGCTACAGAGCAAGACTGAAAGCCTATTAATACAGCAAGTAGTATGGCTATTTTTTTCATAGTGCCTGAAATTGTTCGGCACAATGTTACGCATATTATTCGTAACGAAGGGCCTCGATAGGATCGAGTTTGGCTGCTTTACTAGCAGGATAATATCCTGAGAGAACACTCACAAAGAAACAAATTGTTGTTCCAAAGAGAATCCACATCCATGGAATTGTGAAGTCTGTGCCAATGACCATGGAAACGATATTACCAACTAGGATACCTAGGATAATTCCGATTATTCCGCCTATTTGGCCAATTACGATTGATTCAATTAAGAACTGACGGCGTATGGTTTTTGAACTAGCACCAACTGATTTTCGAACCCCAATTTCTCGTGTTCTTTCAGTAACGGATACAAGCATAATATTCATGAGTCCGATGCCTGCACCCAAAAGTGTGATAATGCCTATGCAAACGCCACCGAAGGTAATTCCAGAGATTAAACCGAGTAATTCCTCAACCAAGCTGTTGCTCATTCTTACGCTAAATGATGACTCGGCGCCAAGTTTGTCTTTTCGAATAACGCGCATGATGCCGATGGCGGTGCTTACAGCTTCATCAAGCCCTTTCGCATCGTTCGCCAATATATTGATAGAAAAGTCGGTGTCGTCGGTGGTGTAGTTCTTCTTGGCATTTGCGAGAGGAATCATGCATTGATTGTCGCCGGCAAATCCGAAAGTGTTTCCTTTAGATTTTAGCACCCCAACGATGAGATACTTATTACTGCCAACCGCGATGTACCTGCCTATTGGATCTGAAATATTTGCAAAAAGGGTCTTTTCGACATCAGCGCCAATGATTATCACGTTATTTCCTTGGGTCAGTTCACCTGCTGAGAAATTGCGGCCTTTGGACAATTCGTAAGATGAAAGCTTGAAATAATTGTCGTCGCAGCCGAGTAAAGAAACGTTGGGATTGGTTTTTTCGCTCTCATACTTGAGCGTGGCTGTTCCCATGGCAAATGCGGAAACGCTCACTAGCGCTCGGTCTCCGAATTCTTTCTTGAATCGAATGGCTTGTTCATAGGATATGACCTCAGACACTTTTACGCTTTGTCCGTGGCGACCGCCACGACTAGAATTTCCGGAGCGTAGGGTGAAGGTATTGCTTCCTAATCGACTAAATTCCTGATTGATTTTGTTTTGAATGGCTTGTATAGCGGTGATCATGCCCACCAAAGCCATGATTCCGATGGCGATAATACTAACCGTCAGAACAGTGCGCAACATCTGGCTTTTAATAGCTCTGAAGGCTATTTTAATGTTTTCTTTTGTTGCTGCGCTGATGATTGACATGTTACAAATATTAAAATGATAATGATTGGTCACTAAAAAATTGTGATGAATGGCTTCATGCCTTATTTTCGCACGGCAGAAATATTCTGGTCCAGAAATTACAATCCATGAGCAATAAAGTATTCGATCTAGACATGATCAAAGCGGTATACAGCCGCTTCCCAGAGAGAGTAGAGGCAGCTAGAAAAGTAGTTGGTCGCCCTCTTACGCTTTCAGAAAAAATATTATACACCCACCTTTGGGATGGAAATGCTGATACAGCATTCGAAAGAGGGAAGTCTTATGTAGACTTTACTCCAGACCGTGTGGCAATGCAGGATGCTACGGCACAAATGGCCCTTTTGCAATTTATGCAAGCTGGCAGAAAGACTGTTGCTGTTCCTTCAACTGTGCATTGTGATCACTTGATCCAAGCTAGAGTAGGTGCAAGCACTGACTTGACAGAAGCTTTGAATAAGAACAATGAAGTATTCAACTTCCTTTCTTCTATTTCGAATAAATATGGAATTGGCTTTTGGAAGCCAGGTGCGGGTATCATTCACCAAGTAGTTCTAGAAAACTATGCATTCCCGGGAGGAATGATGATAGGAACTGACTCTCATACAGTAAATGCTGGTGGTTTGGGTATGGTTGCTATCGGTGTTGGTGGTGCTGACGCTATGGACGTGATGGCTGGAATGGCTTGGGAGCTTAAGTGGCCTAAACTTATTGGTATCAAATTGACTGGTAAGTTGAACGGTTGGGCTTCTGCTAAAGACGTAATTTTGAAAGTAGCTGGTATCCTCACTGTAAAAGGTGGTACTGGCGCTATTGTTGAATATTTTGGTGATGGTGCTCAGTCTTTGAGCTGCACAGGTAAAGGTACTATTTGCAACATGGGTGCTGAGATTGGAGCAACAACTTCAACTTTCGGTTACGATGAAAGCATGGAACGTTACCTTCGTTCGACTGGACGTTCTGAAGTAGCTGATTTGGCTAATTCTATCAAAGCTCACTTGACTGGTGATGATGAAGTTTATGCAAATCCTTCTGCTTATTTCGATGAAGTAATTGAGATCGATTTGAATACTTTGGAGCCTCACTTGAATGGTCCTTTCACTCCAGATTTGGCTACGCCAATCAGCAAAATGAAAGAAGAGGCAGCAAAAAACAACTGGCCAACAAAAGTTGAAGTTGGTTTGATCGGTTCTTGCACAAACTCTTCTTATGAAGATATTGCACGTGCGGCATCTTTGGCAAAACAAGCGAATGAGAAAGGTTTGAAACCAAAGGCTGAATTCAGCATCACACCTGGATCAGAAGTAGTTCGTTACACAATCAACCGCGACGGATTTATTGATATTTTCAATAAAATGGGAGCTACAGTATTCTCGAATGCTTGTGGACCATGTATCGGTATGTGGGCTCGCGTAGGTGCTGAGAAAAAAGAGCGCAACACTATCGTTCACTCATTCAATCGTAACTTCCAAAGCCGCAACGACGGTAATCCGAATACTCTAGCTTTTGTTGCTTCTCCTGAATTGACAACAGCTTTGGCAATCGCAGGTGATTTGACATTCAATCCAATGACAGATTCATTGATGAATGACAAAGGGGAGATGGTGAAATTGGATCCTCCAACTGGTGACGAATTACCAACCAAAGGATTTGATGCTGAAGATGCGGGCTATCAAGCGCCAGCAGCTGATGGTAGCGGGGTAACAATCGCTGTTGATCCAGCTTCTGAACGTCTTCAACTTCTTGATGCATTCTCAAGTTGGGATGGACAAAACATCACAGGAGCTCGTGTATTGATTAAAGCGAAAGGAAAATGTACAACTGACCACATTTCAATGGCTGGTCCATGGTTGCGTTTCCGCGGTCACTTGGACAACATTGCAAATAACACACTCATTGGAGCAACAAACTTCTTCAATGGTGAGCAAAATAAAGTGAAGAACGCCTTGACTGGTGAGTACGGTGAAGTTCCAGCAACTCAACGTGCATATAAGGCTGCAGGAATTCCTACAATCGTTGTTGGAGATACCAACTATGGTGAAGGTTCTTCACGTGAGCACGCAGCTATGCAGCCACGTCACTTGGGTGTTCGAGCAATTCTTGTGAAATCATTCGC
>JBJOKO010000032.1:0-13222 GCA_046046035.1 Bacteroidota bacterium
AACGTAATCGTTATTCCTGTTGTACGCAATAGTCGTTGCATAAGAAGCAACATTCGAAAGCGTTCCCTTCGGTAGGTGCTTCCTTCCGAGATTACCCAACAGCTGCCACCGCAAGTGATTGCCGTGAGCGGAATTGTCGCTACCGTTCGATCCGACAGCTGACAGGTGAAGAAATCCTGATTGTATATAGTCGGTTACACCTGAGGTGCCTAAAGGAATAGTTGCCATACCTGATTATTATGCTAATGTTATTGTTGCTATTTCAGTTGAAACCACCGCGTAAGCTGTTCCGTTATAAAGTTTATACTGGAAAGTGAATTCGCCTGAACCTGTATTGATTGATGAAGAAGACCTTGTCAAATAAATTTTAGAACGGTCTTTAGAGAAAACATTCAGATAACCTGAAGTGCTGCCGGCATTAACCGAAAGTGTTAATGTAGATGCAAGTTCACTTACAGGCAGCTTAGGATCATTGAAAGGTTCAGGATTACGAACCAAGATCGCTACAATAGCGTTGTTGCTATTTGTGTTCCTGATAATATTGAACTCGGTAGTTTGTGCAGGATCTAACTGCGGCAATTCAAGAATTCCGTTGAGAATACGATCAAGCGGATCTGCGAATTGTATCAGCAAAGGATCGGATGACGCTTCCGTTCCTCCAATAACTGCCTGAACCGCGGTCAACTGACCAGTAGTTAATGCAACATCTATATTAAATACAGCGTAACGTTCATTATTAATTTCATCTGACAATACATAACTCTGAATCTGTTCTTCGAAATCTGCATACCGCGATGTCTGGAAAGGGTGGCGATGCACTTCGTTGGAAACCCATGCAGATGGAGGTGAAGCAGATGGTTTCTTTCTTACCGAATAAACTGCAGTGTACAATTTCTCTGGTAGCAAAGCTCCCGTATCAATTTCGCTGTGAATGCCGTTGGGCTCAACCGGCCCTTCAATTCCAGAACATGGATCACTATTTGTGATCATATTGTTCAATACTTGCATATCCACAGATTGAGGTCCTCTGTTGGAATTTAAGGCTGCTAATAACGCTGGAGGTGATGAACTTGGTCCGGCCGGATCTTTAATGATCGCATTGAGTTCAATATCTATACCTCCATTTCCGTTGTACGCATCCCAGTTTCTCAGCATCGTATACACATGCGATTGCTTGTAATAGAGCAACAGTTTCGGAGCGTCATAAAACAACGGCTTAGCATTCAGGATATTTCCATCTGCATTTGGATAAGAGGTTGAGTAGTCGATATAAGGCTTCAATGATGCAAGTCGGAACTGATCTGATCTGTCTTGCGCTGCAAGATCAATAAACTCTTCTCTGAACTCATGGAAATGTCCGATCGGTCCTGCTGTGCGGAAACCAAAACCGTGATGGGATGTGAATGGCCCTGGAGCACTAGCAATGTTACTGATAGTGTCCTTTGTCTCCACTTTGATGAAAT
Source organism: Bacteroidota bacterium (assembly GCA_046046035.1). Taxonomy (GTDB): domain Bacteria; phylum Bacteroidota; class Bacteroidia; order Flavobacteriales_D; family Sanyastnellaceae; genus JAIXWP01. The sequence goes on from JBJOKO010000032.1 coordinate 1,464, forward strand.
AGTCCGTGTATGGTCTCCACACAGGAGGTGTAATTTTCAATATGCCATTCAACATAGCATTATTGTCATTCGTAACCTGCGTTTGAGATGCGATCGTTGCGTTAAATTCAACACTGCTCATCGGCGACCGACAAATTCCATACAACCAAGAAGCGCAGCTATCAAAGCAATAGTTAATTGGATAGCACGATGTTCCTTTTAGTGTAAAAGTACCCTGAGAAGTTGTGGCGTATATCAGGAAATGATAATTCGCTCCGTTGGTCGCGTAATCCGGATCCGCAACGAGATTCTCAAATTTGGTGATCTGACTCATGTCAAAGTCCACGTCATACTCAGCCAGCTCAAGAGTAAATCCGCACGAGAAACCTTGATCGTCATTAATTGTAACGGTCAATTGAGTGAGGGTAAGTAATTCAACTATATAGTTGATATCGTTGTAAGCATATGCCGGATCATACAATACTGTTTCTTCATATACATTATCGTAAATGCTTGCGTTGTCAGGATAGATTTTGAATGTGGTCGTCAGGTGGCCATTATTTTCGAGTGTAGCGAGAAAGTTGAATAGTTGCTGTGCTTCAGGTGTCAATGCAGTACCGCAATCCAGACTATTCTCTCCGCATTCCCCATTTATGACAACAATTCTTTCAACCGGATTATTGGAGTCTTCATAATAAGTTTCACTTCCTGAAGCGACTAGTTCCCACTCGTAAACTGGCAAATTACTATTTGTGGTGGCAACAGGAAGGCTACGTTTGTAATACTCAATAGTGCAATTATTATTCTGAGCAAAGTTCAGGTAAACATTAGCACAAGGTTCAGGGAATATTAATTCAAGACTGTTCCCTGTTGGAATTGAAAGAGTGTAATCAGAACCCCAATTGGAATTCAGAAGAATAACTCCTTCGCTAGTACTCATCTTCATCAGTACACCTCGGTAGTTAACTGGTTCTTCATTCGACACTTCAGTAATGGTTTGAAGCACCTCTGAAGGATTAAAATCGATGCAGATATTTTCAATTGCACTGTCGTCGCAGAAAATTGATTCCGAAACTACACCCAATTCCTCGGGTCGTAAACTTCCGGTACCCTGGGATAGAAAACTCAATGGACTTTGAGCAAGAACGCGCAGCTTATTGTATTTATCTGAACTGTCCTTTTGCCAGAATCCGAATTTCAATGCATCAAGTTGCGACTGGGTCAACTGTTGAAATAGTGGATCGTTCAAATCAACGTAAGCATCAAATGGATCGTAAGCAACCCAAGCAGAACCGTTCCACGACAAGACCTCAATGTTCTTTACTTCATACGTATGCTTTACCTGATCAGACTTTCCACGTTGAGGTGGAATCATTTCAATGTGTGCGCTCGTTCCAGTAGTAACACCGCCAAAGTGATTTACATTTAATACAGATATATCCGGATATACGCCCTTCGTAAACTCAATGTCGATATAACTGTCCATCGGGATCACGTAGTCTTCCCATGTTGAATTGGGCGAGGGCAGACTCGAACTACCGTGGTACAGAACGCTGAATGTTTCATTCGTTACCATGCTCAGAGCTTTTGCAGGTGGCTTGAGCGCCAGATCAGCCGCATCTATGATCTCTTCTTCCACTGCATTTAAACTTGGGTCGAACGTCCATGTGAAATCTACGTTCACACTCAAATCTTTCAGTGGCTTTGGAAGATTGATTGCAACTTCAACTGATCCGGTAACTATGAATGGCTTTGGTGCTTCTGCAGCCAGTGAAGCTGCGATGCTCATTCCAAGTTTGAACTTGAAAACTTTAATTTGCGCATATCCGCCTAACTGAATCGAACCACCAACCTGCTTTGGTTTGATACTTATTCTTCCTGCGAGATCAATGTAAGCTCCTGCTTCAATTCCAACTGGCCCGAAACTTTTACTGAATGCCCAACTTGCACCGGCTCCGGTTTTTATTCCACCAGATGAAAGCATCAGGTAGAAATACGCATTGAACAATGTCAGAATTTTTGCCTGTACTCTTTTCTCAACTGGCAGATCGCGACCAACATTAATATACCATGCTGAGTTGTTGCCGAAGAAGAAACCCATTTCAATGAGTCCATCAACAGTGGCGATTTTTCCGGAATCCTCCGGCAACTTATAGTTAACTCCGAACGCTGCTTCAACTGATTGTTTGGAAATTGCAATCAAAGCAGAGAACGGAGGATCATCAACAGTGTCAAGACCTATCCGTTCACGGAGAATCGCACCTTGTCCTTGCAACAACATGACATCAGGCAACGAAAGGAGAAGAAACAATTTACTCGAGAATGATTTACCCTGGTCGGCTCCGGTTGCAAGCGACACCCCGGCACCCAATGAAAATCCTTGTGTGGCAGTGAACTTTTCCGCTTGTATTCCTTCCCTGTTTGCAGGTGGAACTTTAAGTTTATAGTACTCATACCAGGAAGCATCTTCTGCCAGGCCAACACCTCCTTTCGATGCCACGTATCGCGCACCAAGCAATCCTCTGAAGCCATAAATTGAAAGTCCTGTTGAGCCTAAAGGAATTGGCGTAGATAACTCAAGACTTGCATCAATCAGGAATGCAGGCCATTTAGGAAGAAGTCGCATAGAAGCGCTACCTGCAATTTGTGGTCGCGGTAAGGTAAGTGAAACACTTCCGACATATTCAGTATCTGCTTCGGAGGAGCTGATATTTGGGTCAGGCTCCTTCATGGTGACAAAGCCACTGATAATTGCTGCGGCCGTTTCCGAAGAAGCATTTCCTGGAATAATAATATCAATCCCAATTCCCTCTACTCTCACAAAAATGTCCAATGGATCCTCGTCAACGGAATAGTAAACCTTCAGTCCATTTGCCCTTGCCTCGACGCCGCCAGGTGAAACATTCACGCCACCATCGAATCCAAAGAAACGGTACTTGCGATTACCTTTTTCATAGGAACCCATACTGATGGCAGTCACGGATAGTTTAACCGGACCAAGTTGTGCAGTAATGGCTTTTGGTAAAATTATATTTCCTCCCTCCAACTCAATTTGACCGTCATCCCATATGATCAACTTATCTACTTCGAATCCAATCGGACGGTCCATTGACAATCCCGGAATCTCAAAGGTCATTGTAATTGCTCCAGAAGCTTCGATATAGAATCGGTTGTCGTCACGTCCCACACCTAGCGAAGCAATATTAAAATCGAAAACATCCGGAACTTTTACTAATAGTCCAGCAGCAACTGAAGCGGTAATCGCAAACTCGCCACCTTCACGAATTCCAACTTTGATGTTGATCGTGGGATCAGGATTACCATTCGTATCCTTAAACCCTTTGATTATCATAGTACCGCCAATCGTGGAACCGATGATATTATTTCTGACAAATTCAAGATTGAATTGGTTAAGCGCCCCCTGGAAACCACCAAATGCAAAATGAAACATAGGTCCATTGGTTTCCAAACCCAGTATACCTGTTATACCGTCATTTCCAATAAGTAGATTGTTACCTTTTATTGAAACATCGTTTGGATTATTGGGATTAGCTGTATCCTCAGCGAACCATGAAGAGGGTAGCGTAACAGTAGCGTCGACAATACCCACACCTCGGAAACCTGTTTGTAATCCATCATCCGCAACTTGCTTATCGGAAAAGTACGGGGTAATACCATCGAGCTCGATTATTATTCCGGTTTCACCGAGTTGTATTGCGTCAATTGTTATTGTCGGATTACTTGTCGGATCAAAAAGAATATCACGATCGTCATGCAGATATTTAAGAGTGACTCCCCCGAAGTTTACCTCGACCGGGGCGATTTCTTGGTTTTCATCAAGAATGGGTACCCAAATATTGTTGACCTCTTCAACCGGGATCAAAAAGGCAGAGCGGAAGAACAAACTTGCGTTAATATTCGTCAACTCTACAAAAATGTTAGGACTGATGCTTGCAACAAAAGATACAATCGTAAGACCATTAGCATTAAGGAGGGCAACAGAAACACCAGGTACACCGGGCAATTCCCATTTAAGGTTTTCAAAAAATACCGCGTCACCTGTCACCACGATGCTGGCTCCGTCGACAGCAGTTGAATATTCACGCAGTCCGACCCGATCCAGGAAATCTGGAGTTCCAATGAATTGGGGCCAATAGGTGAGTGCTTTAGTAAGTGGAAGAAATCCGGTAGGCATAAGCAAATGAATTTATATATGTGCAGTGAATCTAGATTTGGAACTGAAAGGAGACCGCATTTGATTCAAATTCCACTGTCCTGATTCTAACCACAACCTTAACGTCCAAAATTGTGGTGGATTGATAGTTGGAAGGAACCAGGAATGTTATTTCTCGGGAAGAGTTTACATCACAAACCACGCTCACAAGTCCGAAACGAACAAATACCTCAACGTTGTCGTCATACGAAGGGGTGGGCGCATCGTTAGCGGGAAAAATATCATCGTCGTCTTCTGAGGTAATTGTAACAAGTGTGTTGGTTGTTCCGGTGGTAACATCCAATTCAATGGTCAAAGGTGTTTCATCATAATTGAGATGACAATTAAATCTGGCCAGCTTTGCAAGAACAATATGTCTAAATGCTACCGGCGTAGAACTAAGTAACGCCTCATAAAAGGCAGTGGTGTCGGGGAACTGAAGTTCGCTCGGGAGGTACCAAGATGCCAGCGATTCAAGTGGCTCCATAAAATAACTGTTGAACCGAGCTACCAATATTGATTGGTTCCCTTGACTCATCCAGGGATTTGTTTCGACAAGATCACCGGTTCTCGAACCGAGCAAGCGAACAGTACTTTCAGTCCCAGCAAATACAGGCTTCGGTATTATTGTGCTTAAACCTGTATTATCGCAAATGACATCCTTAAAAATCAAATACAACGTGTTACGAAAAGCACCCTCAAGATGATTGCCGAGACTCAGAGGAATTGGAGAAACCGGGTTGAGCGTTGTTGGAGGAATGTTTTGCGTTAGAGCTAAATCGAACATCACTGGAGCATGGCTGATCGTGTAGCCTCCTTTGCCATCTAGGCGATACCTAGCATCATTGGTAAAGTCCCCAGTGGCTATTGATTCGATAAACTCCGGCACACCTTCAAGGAATGAAAAGTTTGCGTTTGTAAATTTTCTTGCACCATGACTTTGATTGGCATAAATTGCTAAATATGAATTTTCATAAATAGCAGAAATCTCAGTTCCAAGTTTTGCCCCAATAAATGAATGTGTCAATTCATGAAAGATTGTCCCGCGAAAAAAATGCCCTCGCTGAACATCTAAAGTGGGATTGGTTTTATCTGGAAGGAAGTCTGAAGCAGTACGTAGATAGAGGCCAAATCTAAAGAGGTTCATAGATACATCAATCATCGGCGTATTCATAAAAATCACCTGATCGGACAGTACGAAGTCACCTTGAGTAAAATATTTCCAGAAGGACCCCCACTCTTTGAGAACCTTTATTACATAAAACGCAGCTCTTGGCCAACCTTTGTATAAAGTTATCTGCCAGGGTACGATACTATCAACCAAAGAAGCACCAGCATATTTCCCAATAAATCCAACCACCGGTGTCAGCAAGTATGCATCTGTTGCATCGTCTGAATACTTGAGAGGATTGTCAATCGTTGTGAATTCATAGGTCGTGTAATCGTCCGGATCCAATGACGGTATAGTGCTATTTGCAATGGTCTGTATCACTTGGTTAACCAGAATGATTCTCGCATTTTCAATAGTATCGTCGTCCAATTGACATTCAATTTTGAGATGTACAGAGTCACCTGGAGCAATTTCAAATGTGACTCCACGGAAATAGCCATTCTTTGAAATAGTACTTTCCACAACTACATCTGCATCCTTCATAAGATATATTTTGATCCCTTCTGGAGCAGGTAAGAATTGGTCACCGATTGTATCACCAAAGCCCTTCGGATTCTCGTATCTGATCTTGAAATGGTAGTCAACACCAACTCTGTAGAATACGGGATCTAACGGTGTTCCGAGATTTGTGCCTAAAAAATCTTCCATCAAGCCGGGAAGAATGCCAATAGTGGTAGCGCCAGACCATGATCGGGAATCCCATTCGCTGGGTAGATCAGCATTGGGAGCCTCAGGATCCTCCAGTTCAAAGTACAGGTCAGGAAGTTCGTTGGGGCCAACATTCGGTTGCGTTGACAAATCAAAAAAAGCCACACCATTAGAATCGAGCGTCACTTCATCAATATACTCTGGTGATGAAGCATTATGCATTAATTTAACAGTTATCCCTTCGTCAATATTCACGTAAGTCGCTTCGTTGGGATCACTAGCCTGAAGCGTATTCCAGGTTCTGAAACGCACATATATCTTCAGTGGTAGAGGAAGGCTCAATACCGATCCAATTGCAGGATGCATTCCCCATGACAGATTGTTAAAATCCGGCATTCTTCGAATAAAGGTTACTGGAGAAGCGGTAAGTGCGTTCGAACTTGGAGGCCCATCACACATTCTGAAATACAATTCGAAAGTATACTCGTCTGCACTATTCAAATATGCCGTTCCAATTATTTCGCCTGGTTCAACATCTACCCAAAGTGCGCCCGTCATTAAACGATTTAGATAATCAATTTCCAAAGGATCGCGATCCTGTTGGCTTAGAGGAGGGTCATTATTAGGATCCAGTAACGGAATGTCTGGACTGTTCGTTTCATTCCACGCAGCAATAAGTACATTATCGTGCAGCCGTTGAACGGCAGGTAGCAACTGATCAATAAGTGGAACTCCTTGAACGTCCTTATAGATGACATCAGTAAAATGAGGCATGCCAGGAATCAGAGCCTGACCATACGCACTGATAGATGTTGGTCTTGGAGTTAAAACGAGTGCTGCTGAATTTGAAGATGTATTGATCGACAGATCCGAAATTACCTGATTCTGACCTTGTGCGACAATTCGCAATTGCCCTCCGCACAGCGCGCGAAGATTCAGTTCTGCCTGATTAGTTTGGTAAGCCACAAAACTAATGCCATCATTTTGAGATGTTGCATTGGCCTGTATAGTCCACCCTAAGGATTGATAATATGTGTTCAGTGCATTTGGGTCATTCTGATCAACGGTAAGCGGTGCAATCTGAATGAAGGGCATTGAGAATAATCCATCCCAGGCAATTGGCATACAATTTTATTTTGAAGTGGAAAACGATAGAATTAACTGTCAAACGTTGATTTGGTTAAAATAGTGCATTTGAATACTGTCAAGGAATGTTTACGTAATTATGTTCAATATTTTAACAAAATATAGTATTTGGATGTGGTCAGTCCATACAGGGTAATTCTCTTTTAAATCTTGATACTTCGTGGACGTAATATTTAGTGTTTTATTGATAACTTTAGATTGTTTGAAAGAGCTACACGATGAAAAGATACTCCTCGGCAGTGCCATATTTAATTGCAGCGCTTATGGTTCAGAGCTGCTTGTCTGATCGTTGTGATGAAATTTATTCGTCAATTTATGCTGGAGATTCGTTATGGATTGAATCGTCGCACTATGAAAAGGACACATTGGTTGACACCGTGATGGGCACGGTTGTAATTCCTGAATATTCGGGCGGCGGAATTAATATAACCAGCTCTGACGGCATGTTAGAGAAAACCGACAGCACAGGACGCTGCAAATTGTTTGGCTCCAAAACATCTTTGTTCAATCTGGTTTTAGGGCATGACATTAATGTTAATGTTTATTTTGTTAAAAGCCCAGCCGAGCTGTTGACGTTTGGCGTGTTGTCTGAACTGGGCGACACACTTGAGATCAACGTTGCCGTAAGCATCGCACAATCTGCAGCACATGCATTCAATCTTATGGACACGACTAAAGTAAAATTTCACGACTCACTAATTTATTACGATTATCAGATCTCGGATGTATACGAGTATGAATTGAAGAATGACAAGAATCCAGATTCAGGTGTAGTTCCTGTTGTCAATCGTATGTTGATTAGTCAAAGCGAGGGTATCATTGAATTAACACTCGTTGATGGCAGATCGTGGATCAAAAAGAAATTTATCCAACATGAATAAGTTTCTGACTTTGATGCTTGCTACATTTCTGGCTGCTTATTGAGTTATGGCTCAGAGTTCAATATCGACAAAAACGGTAAACGTGATTATCGGATTGACAAAAAACAAAAACCTCTATGCTGGGAGAGGTTTTTCACTCCGCGAGGGAGAAGACTTGAAAGGGGCGTTTGTTTACAGTATTAAAGATTGAGGTTACAATATCAAAATTCTCGGATCGCGCTTCAGGTATTTTCCAGTCGCTACTTTATACGCATCCGAAGTCATCTTTCCTGCCTTGCCATCAATCTTCAGATAAGCACCATTCAGATTCAGCAGTTTCTGCAACTCTTCTGCTTTCGAAGAATAGCGTGAAGGCGCGTACGCAACTTCCTTTCCCAATTCAATGATTGCATCAGTTCTGGAAATTGTTGTTCCGATTGCGATTTCTTTTTTCTCAATCAACCGACGAAGTATCACTGCGGCACCGCATTGTTTTGAAATGGCTGTTGCAGAATAACTGCCATCCTGAACAAATTTGCCTTTCGTATGATGATTGCTGAAACTCCAGAGATACGGTGAGTTTATCGCGATACTTGATTTACGATATCCGAATCCGTTATAGCCTTCGAGTTTGAAAAGCAAACCGGGAAGTGACCAGTTCGTCCATTTGTTGACTCCAGTATAAGACAGCGCATCTTCAGCGCTGAATTCCCACGCGAAAGGCGCCGTACCAGTAGTTGGTCTGCCCTTTGGAACATGAGTTGTTCTTGCCGTAAGAGGATCGCCATTATGCAGATGCTTATCGAACTTGCATCCACCTTCCATATAATGCGCAATGCCGATGAAGTACCACGGCACAGAAGTTTTCTGGCTTACAGATTCGTAGCGCGCTTTACCACCAAGGATTGTTTTCACAGCTGCATCCACGAGCGGGTATTTGTCCGGTGTGATTACGCAAGTATCGAATAAGCGCTGATAGCTTGACTGGAGTTCGGGGGTTAGGGTGATAGCCAAAGTAGATAGGTTTAGTTGTAGTTGAACTGAAAAAATCGTCAAGCTAACGTGTTAGGTCATGTTGAGTAGTCGTTGAATCGGGAACACTGTCTATTGATTTCCCAAGCAGCAAAGAATTACTGGGTGTCTCGGTTGAATCGCTTTTTAGTGATCCACTATTGGAAATAGAATCACGCTTTGATGGATTCGCATCTTGTGAGTTTGATGCATTGTTGGGGAATTGCAATCCCACATAAACAATAGCGAGGATCAACAAAACAATGACCGAGACTTTAAGCGCAAAAATTACTCGTAAGTATCGTGCTATCCTGTTCATTACAGTTTGGTACTCTCGATCTACAACTGCTTTCGATAATCCCGATTTACTACGAATCATGACGAAGTTTCTCCTAAAATCATGGCGCAGTTCTATCAAATCCCTTCGGTTTCCAGATTGAAGAACCAAGTAGAAAGTCGTGTAAATAGCAAACGCGAAAATAATAATTGCAGCAGCCCAAACATCAGTGCCAAATTTATAAGCTGCATATATTGCACCTGTTAATGAAATGGGAATCCCAATTACCTGAGAAAAAACTTTTCCGGCAACTTCCCGTATCGCATTAAAATATTTTTCTTTCTCTACAAGGAGGGCGTCTTTGAATTTGGCGAAATCAAATTGCTTCTGTACTAGTTCGTAATTTCGCCTGGTGAGATCCGTCAGGGCGCGGGCACTATCAATAAGTTCTGGAATAGTCAAACGTAAACTGTTCTCCCGGAATGAGAATAGCGAATTGATGAAATAAGTTTTGTAGTGTTCGGAGGAATATTTGATTAGCATTGCAACACTATCAGAAATGGGCTTTGTAAAAGACGGTGTTGCAGTTGAGTGTGTTATTTTGAAAACACCGTTCGTAGAACTATGTAGTACGAGCACTCCTTCAGCGGAATTGTAGTTCCCTTCAAAGAGCAAATCCTCCGGATTTGACTTCTTTAGTAAATGAGTTAATAAGCGGGCATAAGCTTTGCAGTTTTGAAAAAGTAAAAGTTGCCCACTGGCTAAATTCAAACTGTTATTATTGACTGTTGCTCCTCCGCTAGTTGCAGCCCAGTCGCCGCTTAATTCAAAAGCCCACACTTCATGCGTGATAAACATTTCATAATCAATCGAGAGAAGGTTCTCGAAAGGTATGACGTACAGATTGTTTGATTGTTTATTCTCAATCCAAAGAAAGCTCGTCTCGGCATGGTAAGCAATATTAAGCTTATCCAATTCAGCTTTTATTGCGACTAAATTTGTTTCAGTATAGAAGCGGCCATCTTGGATGGTGATTGCATTCTTCTTATCAGATAGAATTGCTCCGAGTTGTTCATGCCTGTCCATCTTCTTTCAACTCCTCTCTAATTTTAGCTGCAAGCGACTTTGAACTGATCAGAATCAAATCATCGTTATCCTCTGAAAATCGAATTCTCTTGTTTTCGTATAGTGATCGTGGAAACGTAAGTTCAATTTCTTCAGCTGTTGCCGAGACGCGCAAGAACCTCTTCATGGTGTTTCCATGAATCTTGAATTCAGAAGAAACCGGTATCATGCGCTGAATGCTTTCATGCAGAATTTTATTCTCATCTCCGTACAGATCTCTGCTTATGTCGCGAATATTAATTTGCGCTTTGACTTGACTACTCATTATACCAACTGCCTTATATACCTCAAGCTTGCTGGTATATCCTTCGGGCAAATCCATTTCGCCAAGAAGCCGCAAAAGATTTTTTGTTTCTATTTCATTGGTGTCTTGACTGTCTGCCGCGATCCAACCAAGGAAATACTTTGAAACGTCATTTCTATTATTGGAAAATGATAAGTAGTTACCATTTCTTGATTTGTGCATCGCTAAGTTGATACGGCAGACCATCGCAATCTTAGACATATCAATGTGAACTTTTTGCCGAAGTTGAAACGCTGTTGCACCTGGAGGTTTTCGAAATGAAACCCCTTTCGTATCTCTTACCATGTAAACTCCCAAAAACTCATGATTGTTTACAGTGTAGTGTGAAAACACAATGTATCCTCCGCGTGCTGCACCTTGGTTGACCATTGTTCTTTTGAGGTCAAAAGATGATTTCCTAGTGAACTCTATAAACACATCGTCCTGCATGGATTTTAGGTAAGTCTGGAATTCTTTTTTGAAAACAGGTTCACCATCCTCGAACACTGCATAGGAAAATGACGCTCGTTCCTGAAAACTCGAGTTTAATTGCTCGATAAGATCAATAACCAAAGGGTCTTTGCTGTCCAAGCAAGTGTTGGAGCTGCTGAACTTTGGTACCGTATTGACTTCTTTATGAATCTTGTGAATAATGGCTCTGTGTACAATCATAATCAGCGGATATAAACGGCTATAATACAATTTTCAACTGAAATAGTCGTTTGTAAACGCCTACAGACCAGCAATTGTTGACAGAACGAAATTCAGGCTCCAATCAAATGACTCTTGATAATATCCAACAGTTCTGATCAATCATGAAACCGCAAATGGCGAACGTGATCCGATCTTCTTTGATTAACGTACCCTGATCTTTGCAGGTCAGATTGACATTGAACCACTACTCGACCAAGTCGTCACTTTGCAGATATTACCCGCATTCAACTTGTTGGCAGAAGTTTTCAGCTAGTATCAGCAAGAGATACCCTGGTTCCAGAAGTATTCACCAAGATTCACCTTGCTGCACTGAAAAATCACATCGTGAACAC
>JBJOKO010000033.1:0-13030 GCA_046046035.1 Bacteroidota bacterium
TACTATCATGAAGGGCAGTATATTTCAAATAATAATCATACGCTCTTTTATAATCCCCTTTTGCTGAATAATGCTCTGCAAGGCTCGAAAGACAGCTCTCTCGCAAGGATGGATTGCCAATTTCACCAGAAATTTTCAAGGCCATTTCACTGTGTTCGATCGCTTTTGCAAACAGACCTTGTTTGGCATACAGATTTCCTAGATTATTATAATTTGCGGCAATAAGAAACTGATCATTTTCAGACTGGGCAGCATTTAGGGAAATTGTATAATAACTAATAGCCTCATCAAGCTTTCCAAGATTTTTACAAATTACACCAAGGTTATTGTAAACAATAGATCGCCTTCCTGTATTCTTTAGTGCATCATAAATTCGAGCAGCATCAAGATAGAATTTCTCCGCCAAAGCCATGCTATCCTGCTGTTCGTATATAAGTCCGTAAGCATTGTAACAATCGCCCATGGTCAAGCTATCCTTGAGGATTTCACTCGCTTGCTTCACTTGTCCGAGGTATTTGAGCGCTTGAGGAAAATCTTGTTGTTCGGAATAAAGAGTCGCGATATTATTCAAAACCTTCAATCGCTTGTTTAGCGTTTCAGGAGCATCGCCCACGGCCTTTAGCGCTAGAAAATAATACTCCAATGCGGTTTCAATCTTCCCTGTATATGAATACACATTCGCTAGAGAATTCAACACAACTTCTTTCTTATCTCCACCTTTTTTTTCAGATAAAGCAAGTGATTTCAAAAGGACCTTCTCCGCATCAGCATAATTGCCGACTTCAAAAAACTGATCGCCCTGATCAATATAAATTTGAATAGAATCCTGTGCACTTGATTCAAGACCAATCAAGCTAAATGCGAACATTTGTATCCATACAATAAATACAAAAAACGAACTCCAATACGAGCGGTCGTGCTTTTTCATAGTCAGGAATCAAGGATTAGTGACGTAAATATAGGGAACCTTCGAAATGGATTCCGGATTCCGGATTTCGGATTTCGAATTCCGGATTTCGGATTCCGGATTTCGGATTCCGGATTTCGAATTCCGGAAGAAGAGTAGCCTTTCTTGTAATGCATGCACCAAGCGCAGAAGTAATATTTTAAAGAATCAGTCATTCAACTACCTATGGGACCAATCAGAAATCAGAAATCAGAAATCAGGAATTCGAAATTCGGAATCAGAAATCAGGAATTCGGAATCAGAAATCCGGAATCAGGAATTCGGAATTCGGAATTTCGTCTTTCCTTATATTTGCCCCATGATTCACAATTTATCCGACGAAGAAGTAGTAAGAAGAAGCGCGTTGCAGAAATTGCGCGAGAAAGGAATTGAACCATTTCCAGCAGCCGAGTTTCCGGTAAACGCGTATGCCAAGGAAATCCTAGCGAATTATGAAGAGGGTAAGGAAGTCGTTTTGGCTGGCCGTCTGATGAACATGCGTAATATGGGTAAGGCATCTTTCGCCAACCTACACGACAGCACCGGAAAGATTCAGATCTATATCGCTTCAGACAACATCTGTCCTGGTGAAGACAAATCGCTTTACAATGATGTTGTAAAACACTTGCTTCACTTTGGTGATTTCATCGGAGTAAAAGGAAAACAATTCACTACCAAAATGGGAGAGATTTCCATTCAGGTGACTGAATTGACAGTGCTTTCAAAATCATTGAAACCACTTCCTGTTGTGAAAACAGACAAAGAAGGAAATGTATTTGACGCCTTCACTGATCCTGAATTGCGCTACCGTATGCGCTACGTGGATCTTGTTGTAAATGAAAAAGTAAAAGAAACATTTATTGCACGCACGAAAATCGTGAATGCAATGCGTGATTTCTTCAATGATAAAGGATACCTAGAAGTTGACACTCCTGTTCTACAACCCATTCCAGGTGGTGCAACAGCTCGCCCATTCATCACGCATCACAATGCACTTGATGTGCCGATGTACATGCGTATTGCAAATGAGCTTTATTTAAAAAGATTGATTGTTGGTGGATTCGAAGGGGTGTATGAGTTTAGCCGTAACTTCAGAAATGAGGGTATGGACAGAACCCACAATCCTGAGTTCACTGTAATGGAAATCTATGTAGCCTACAAGGACTACAATTGGATGATGAATTTTACGGAAGCTATGCTTGAACACGTGTGCATGAAAGCATTGGGAACTACTTCTGTTCAATTTGGAAATAAAGTCATCGACTTCAAAGCGCCATTCCGTCGTGTCACTATGCGTGAAGCGATCATTGAATTCACTCAGTTTGATATCAATGGAAAATCGGAAGACGAGCTTCGTGCATTCTGCCAAAGCATCGGCTTGGAAGTAGACGACACCATGGGTGTAGGCAAATTGATCGACACTATTTTCGGAGAAAAATGTGAAGGCAATTATATACAACCAACATTCATTACAGATTACCCTGTAGAAATGTCACCGCTATGCAAGCGCCACCGCGACAATCCTGAATTGACGGAGCGTTTTGAGCTAATGGTGAATGGAAAAGAAATTGCGAATGCATATACTGAGTTGAATGACCCTATCGATCAACGCGCTCGTTTCGAAGAACAATTGAGTCTTCAAGAACGTGGCGATGATGAGGCGATGTTTATTGACTTCGACTTCCTTCGTGCGTTGGAATACGGTATGCCACCAACATCTGGTATGGGTATCGGAATCGACCGTTTGGTAATGCTTTTGACGAATAATGAAACGATTCAAGAAGTTTTATTCTTCCCTCAAATGCGTCCAGAAAAATGGAACACTGGTCCAGATTTGAAATCATTTGCTGATGCAGGCATTCCAGAGTTTTGGATTGAGCACATCGTTAAAGCAGGTTACGATACAGTAGAAAAACTCCGCGAAACCAAGCCAACAGCGGTTCATCAAAACATGAACACCTACCGCAAGAAAAACAAGCTAGACATCCCCGCGATTCAGCTTAGTGATGTTGAAGCCTGGATAGGGTAAAGGGGAGAGGGTAAAGGGAAGATTTACTAGGGTAGATTTGAGAGGGTAAAGGGAAGATTTACTAGGGTAGATTTGAGAGGGTAAAGGGTATATTTATTTCGAATTTTGTCTTGCAGAAATTATAATGCTTGCAAAGATTTTTTCAATTTCTTGAATTTCCTTTGGAATGCATTCTTCAATAAAAATTTGAGGCATTAGATTGCTGCGCTCGAGTAGAATGAGCCAATATTTTGTTTCTGAAGCTTCTTTTAAACAGATACTTGCTTTGGCGATGAAATCCGCCTTTGATTGAGCAGAACAAGCTTCGTAATAATTAGCCCCGATACTAGTTCCGCTTTTTCTAATTTGATTTGAAATGACAAATTCTCTTTTATTCGTCAATTCATTCGTGCCTTCAATAATCTTGAGAGCAAAATTTACCAATCTATTTTGGAGTACTTTAGCTTTTTCGTTCATGTTTTCAGTTTAAGAAAACAAATCTAAAAAGCAATAATTACCCAAATCGTCAATTTCGATTTTATCGAATAGAAATTTCAAATCTACCCTAATAAATCTACCCTATACCCTATCAAATCTACCCTATACCCTATCCCCTATACCCTATCAAATCTCCCCTCTACCCTATCCCCTCTACCCTAGAAGCCGGCAGTAATGCACCGAATCCAGCCATTTCCCTTCGAAGAGGCAGTTTTCTCGGAAGTGGGCTTCCTTTTGGAAACCGGCTTTGATTAGTACATTTTCTGAAGCTTTGTTTGCTGGATCGATTACGGCGTCGATAGAGTGCAGTTTCATGACTTTAAACCCATAATCTAAAACAGGGCCCATTGCTTCGCCTATGATGCCCATTTTTTGAAATTTAGGGTGAAGAATGTAGCCGACCTCAGCGCGTTCGTTCTCTTTGTCTGGTCGAAAATATCCGATTAATCCAACGAACTCTGTTGGGCTTTCCTTAAATGAAATAGCCCAGTTGATGGCTTCATTGCTTTCGATTCCGTTATTAATAACTCCCAACCATTGAAGCACATCATCCATGGTTTTGGCCAATGGACGCGGAATGTATTTCATCACATCTGGATTGGAGCGTATCTCAAAGACTCGTTCCAAATCAGATTCTACAATGCGTCGCAATATGAGTCGCTCAGATTGCAACTCAGGAAAAGGAGTAAAATTGAATTCAACCATAACTAGTTTCGAGGTTTGGGTACGAAGTACGAATGTACATTTTTAAAATCTAATCCAATTGCATTCGTGTTTTTCATATCTCAAAAGCAGAGTGAATTATCACGCGTCTAATTCAACTAATTCACAATACTTTACGGATTGTATTCATGAGGAGATAAATAATTTTTATATTTGATTTGCAGTCATATAAAAACGCGACATGAAAAAACTATTGCTACTTATTTTATTTGTTACAATTTCATCTATATCACAAGCACAAGAATATTTCGGAGATGTTGAATTCTTCGAACAAATTCAAGTCGATGATTTTGTTTCATTTAATCCAGGAATTACGACAATTAACGGCAATTTATTCATCACTAATATTCTGGAAACTCTTGATTTGTCGGGCCTAAGCAGCATATCAACAATCAACGGAACTTTATACTGCACTGGAAATTTTGATCAAAATATGATCGACTTTTCCAATCAAATAATCACTGTTCAAGAACTTCAAATTCAGGTCACACAACTAGCAGATGCACAAGTATTTATCAATTTATCCAATGTTCCCATTGCAGGAATTGACGTTACCACTAGCACATTAACATTTCCTGCAGTTACTTCTATTGAATATCTATACAACACCGTAGAAAATGCTTCGGGCGCAGTTGAATTCCCAAATTGCAATAACCTGCAAAGACTGCACATTCGTGCACAACCGAACTTCAACTTCCCCGCCCTAACGTACATATCTTACATACATGTAGAAGATTTCGATGAAAGTATAATTTCCATAGATGGATTAGAAACTGTTACTTCATTAGATAGTTTGGTCATTTTCAATACGCCATATCTAGAAACAATTGGTGGGCTTCAATCAATAGAAATTATAAATAATTACTTCAAAATTGAAGCATCATCTATCCAAGATATTAGTCCAATTTCAAATATTACGTTTGCCGAGGAACTTACGTTTATAGATTGCAACAATTTGCAAACACTTCCAGTATTCTCAAATAATCCAACAATTAATTATCTAAACATACTATCAAATCTGAATCTTTCGAATATTGATGGATTACAAAGTGCGTCTATTGGGAATTATTTGATGATTTACGCTAATCCTAATTTATCCTCGTGCAACATATCAGCCGTTTGCTCTTTCCTTGAATCTACCCCTGATGAATCACTTATTGCCTTGAATGGCCCTGACTGTAGCTCCGCTCCAATAATCATCGCACAGTGCAATGCTGAAAACGAGATCTCTGGAAATGTATTCATTGACGACAACTGTGATGGAGTTATCAATGGCTCAGATTATATCCTTGAAAACGAAACAATAGAAGCAATGTTCTCTCCTGTAGAAAACACTCTTGTCTATTATTCAAATCAATACAATGTGTTTGCGCCTAGCAATGCGATTGTCACGCTAAATGCTCATATGCACCAAGGATATACTAATCCTTCAATTACACTAAACCCTACGGAAATACCAACCATTTTTGAGAATACAAACCTCTCTCTTTGTCCTATCGAAAACTATAATAATCTAAGCATTTCCATTACCAATACCAACGTTGTAAGTCCTGGATTTCAAACTCACTACATAATCTCTATTTCGAATACAGGTTCGTTGGTAGAATCAGGCATTGGCTCTGTCACTTTTGACTCTCCATTTTTAGAAGAAATTATAAGTACTTCATTGGGCTCAATAAACGGAAACATTATTCAATTCGAAACAATGTCCATTGACCCGTTAACTTCCTTAACCATCGAATTAGATTGTCAAATTTCTCCAAGTGCTGCTCTTGGCGCCATTTTTACTGCGTCCGCTGAAGTAACTTCTCAAATTCAATCTGAACCAGATCTATATGATAATTCCGCTACTTGTGAAAGTATCATTATTGGAAGCTTCGACCCAAATAACAAAATTGTAAACCATCCAACTATCCATTTAAATGACATCAATCCAACTCAAGAAGTTGAACTGATATACACAGTTAATTTTCAAAACACGGGTACCGCTCCAGCCATAAACATCCGCGTTGAAGATTTGATTGCACAGAACCTCAATCTTGGCACTTTCGAAATGATTGCATCTTCACATGCCAACACTTACACCATTTCAAACAATCAAATAATCTGGTATTTCGACGACATTATGTTGCCCGATAGCAATTCAAATGAACCCGAAAGTCATGGATGGTTTTCATTCAAAATTTCAAAATTCGCCGACCACTTAGAAGGAGATGTTGTAGAAAATCAAGTAAGTATATTCTTTGATTTCAACGAACCAATAGTTACCAATATCGCCACAACTAGTTTTGTGGATTGTCTCGATTTCATTTCAATTTCAGGCAGCACTGAAACATGTATTAACGAAGAAATTAATCTATCCATAATGGACGACAATTTCACATTCGTGCAATGGTCTATAAATGACGAAAACGTATCTGAAGGACTTCTCTTTTCTCATTTATTTACTGAAGCAGGTACATACTCCGTTGCGGTACATGCCGAAAACGCCAATTGTATTTACGATGAAATTGTGACTGTTACAATCAATTCTAATCCGGAAATCATCCTTACCTATAATGAACCGGTCATTACCGCTAATGTCACAGCTTCAAGCTATCAATGGTATTTCGAGGGTGAGCTTATTGAAGGTGCTGTGGAGGCAACCTACGAAGCAACTCAGTCCGGTAACTATTCAATCATTGCCTCTACTGAGGCCGCATGTCCTTCCGAAGGCTCAATTAATGTCATTGTGTGCCCTGACCCGCCCACAATCATCGGCCCATCGGAAGTTTGTGGGATGGCCGTGGCCATGTTCTCAACTCCGGATAACAACTACCCCATCATAAATTGGTATTTCGAAGATGTATTTATTGCAAGCGCTAGCGAAGTACCTATGGCTTTCGCCAATGCTGGGGAATACAATATCATCCTCGAGGTGGGCGATGAAAACTGCACCACCACTTCTTCAATTCTTGTCACAGCTTACGAAGTGCCAGAAGTCGAAATCTTCAATATGGACAATACTCTTTTCACGCAAGTAATTGCAGATACCTATCAGTGGTACCTCAATGGAAACCCAATTGAAGGAGCTACTGAATCTGTTTACAATCCAACAGAACCCGGCATTTACTCATTGTTTGTAGTTTTCGAATCAGGCTGTGAAAATGAATCTAATGCTATCAACTACACAATTGGTGTTGACGAATTGAATTCCATTGCACTCACTGTATATCCCAATCCTTTCGAACAAACCATCAATTTGATAGCTACAGAAAACGCATCACTTCCGTTGCAAATCGAATTGTATGATATTATTGGAAACAAAGTGTATTCGAATAAATCATATCAAAAGAACAATCAATTGGATGTAGCTACAATTGCCAGAGGAGCTTATCTATGCCGAATCATTGATGCTGATGGAAAAATCAGTTCAACGATTTTAGAAAAGAAATAACACAATAAAAAAAGGAGGGTTACCCCTCCTTTTTTTTCTTCTTTCGAAGAATCTTATTTTCCATTCAATAATATCTCTACTGCCTTTTCCAATTGTTGGTCTCTTCCTTGACTCACAATTTCTGGATCATTCGCCACTTTATAATCTGGCTCCAATTGTTGGTTTTCCAAATATCTTCCATCATTGCCCACCATACCTACTTGTGGAATTCCAAACACAACTCCATTTTGAAGCGGCTCCCACCAAACAGCAGTACCCGTTCCGGCAACTGGCATTCCGACCAATTTACCTACTCCCAAAGCTTTGTAAGTGTAAGGAAACATGTGTGCATCAGAATAATTAGACTCATTCATTACAACACATGAAGTGCGTCTCCATTTAGACATTGGCTCGTAGCCCAATTCTTGTCCACGTGGTTGAAACGCCATATACGTTTCGCCTGATAGGAATGTAGCTAAATCATCGTGCAGCCATCCACCTCCGTTGAAACGAGTATCTACAACAAGCGCTTGACGATCTCCATATTTTCCTAAAGCTTCATCGAATACTTTCCTGTAACTACCATCATCCATTCCACGAACGTGAACATATCCCACTTTGCCACCTGAAAGTGAATCCACAATCGAGCGACAATTTTCTACCCAACGACGATATAGCAATTCACCCTCTGCGCCTCTTCCAATAGGTTTCACTGTTTCTTCCCAACGCTTATTCGTGGTAGGATCAAGCAAAGAAAGCAGAGTTGTAACTCCAGCTTTTCTATTTAATAATCCATAGTAATTTACTCCCGCTTTTATTTCCACTCCGTCAATCTTTTCTATCACAACACCAGGAGCGATTTTAGAGCCGTTTTTTTGAACAGGACTACCTTTCACCACTTCTACTACCCTCAATCCATTTCCAGTGTAATTATTGTCATAGAATAAAGCCAAGCTAGCTGTTTGGTCTCCATTCGGATTCGGATTGCCGTAGAATGCACCTGTATGCGATGCATTCAATTCACCAAGCATTTCACTCATCATATCTGCGAAGTCGTAATTGTTGTTGACATCGCCAACCACTTTTGCGTATTCCGCTTTGTAAAAATCCCAACGCACATTATGCAAATCCTTCACATAGAATTTCTTTTGCACTTGTCTCCAAATATGCTCGAATAAATAAGCGCGCTCCTCCCCTTCATTCAACACCATCTCGCCTTTTACTACAACAGGCTTCACTTCGCCTTTCTCCATATCAAATTTTACAATCCCACCATTCGACAGAATGTATAGATTCTTATCAGTAGTATCCGCTACCATTCCACCCGGACCGCCGTCCAATTTCGCAGCGATTTTTGTCTCTTTCGTTCTAAGATCTGTTTGCCACAAATCGAAGCCTTTTTCAAATTGACATAGGTAAAATAATTTAGATCCATCTTTAGTAACGTAAGCATCAGCTAGGGTTGATGAATGAA
This sequence comes from Bacteroidota bacterium, assembly GCA_046046035.1. Lineage (GTDB taxonomy): Bacteria > Bacteroidota > Bacteroidia > Flavobacteriales_D > Sanyastnellaceae > JAIXWP01. Next base: position 9,065 of record JBJOKO010000033.1, read on the forward strand.
TCGTCAAGCGAGCTTTGCGATCTTGCAAGCCATCCATTTCAATGACAACAGGCTTTAGCACAACTTCCTTCTCTCCTTTTTTATCATCCTTCTTCTCATCCTTTTTTCCTTTCTCATCTTTCTTTGCCTTTTCCGCATCAGCAGCTTTTTCCTTTTCTGCTTTTTCTTTTTCTTCTTTGTAAAGTGCAAATTCTTCTGTGCTCATTTTGAAAACATCAAAAGCTTCTTGCGTTAAAAACGTAGCATAGATATCAGACTGTCCGCCCCAACTTGCGTGGTTCTTCATACCGTCTTTATCACTTGCCCAAATAATCATCTTTCCGTCCATCATCCATTGTGGACCATAAGCACCGTAGCCGCTTTCGCTCAAATCTTTTACAGTGCCTTTTCCATCAGACGACACCAATCCCATTTGAGTAATCCATTGTGCTTTTGGTAAATAATTCACGATAAACCACTTTCCATCTGGAGACCACATGTAGTGCTGATCACCGTCAGAATAAGAATAATTTTTGTCAGCAGGAACAATTTCTCGAATAGCTTTCGTAGCAATATTAATCACTTTCAAAGCAGTGCGTTCTTCCAAAAAAGCCACCTCTTTTCCATCTGGAGAAAATGTAGGTTGAAATGTTTCAGCCGGTGAATCCAACAAAGTTTCTTCTTTCAAAATAGTACTATTGAAAAAATAGCTTTCCTCCTTTCTTTCCAATTTGCATGTGTACAAATTCCAACTGTTGTTGCGCTCTCCCGCATACAAAAGCGTTCTTCCATCAGGACCAAAACTTACAGAACGCTCTTGCTCTGGAGTGTTTGTAATACGTTTTGTTGTGCCTTCTGCAACACTCGAAACAAATACTTCCCCGCGATGAATGAATGCGACTTCTTTTCCATTTGGAGAAAGACTGAATTCAGAAACTCCTGCTACGGGAACAATTTTCTCTTCAACGTATCGCTTATCAGCAAACATGGACACCTTCAATTCTTTCGCTTCTCCTCCCTCTTTCATGGTGTATATTTTACCATGATTGGTATAGCATATCACTCCTGTATTGCTGCATGAAAGATGACGAACAGGATGATCCTTGTAACTTGAAATAGCGGTAACGCCCTTTCCATCTAATCCCATTTTCATAATGTTCATAGTGCCATTATGATCAGATGTAAAATAGATAGATTTATTATCTGGAGAAAAAACAGGATTCAAATCTTCACCAGCATAGCTTGTCAATTGAGTATACTTCTTTGTAGAAAAAGAATAAATCCAAATATCACGTGTCACCGACGACGTGTGGTGTTTACGCAATGGATCCTCATATCCTTTTTGATCTTGAAAAACTAATTTATCTCCGTCCTTGCTATAGCGACCATCTAATACTGGTGTTGTAATGACAAGCTTTTCTGTTCCGCCATCCACTGGCACTGAATAAAATTCTGGCATTGCACCAGAAGGAGCAAGTTGGTTCGAAGCAAGATCTTGACGTGAGGTATAGAACACGACATTTTTTCCATCAGGTGTAAAGTCAGTTGGAGAATCATTGCTTGAATGGAAAGTCAATCTTTTTGCATCACCACCTTTTACGGAAACAATAAATACATCGAAATTACCGTGACGATCAGAAGAAAAAGCAATGCTTTGTCCATCCGGTGCCCATACAGGCATGTAGTCGTACGAATCGTTAATGGTAAGTGGTGTGGCAGTTCCACCGCTAGAAGGCACAATATAGATATCGCCTTGATAAGCGAAAGCTATTGTATTTCCATCCGGTGAAATAGCAGGAAACCTCATCCATTGTGGGTCCTTTTGTGCGAATAATAAATTCGAAGCGCAAAGCAATGTTGCGATAAAAGCAATTCTCATAAACAAGAAACTAGTTTGGTTGATAGAATAATAGACAACGATACGGAGAATTTCGCTGCAAGAAAACTAAAAAAAAGTTTATTCGTGGGGTGGTGGGGTGGTGGGGTAGTGAGGTTGTGGGGTCGTGGGGTCGTGGGGTCGTGGGGTGAAGTGAATGTAATCAGTAACCAGTAACCAGTAACTAGTAACCAGTCACTATTTCGCGATTGAGAAAAAGAAACTACTTCCCACTCCTACTTCACTTTCAAACCAGATATCACCTTTGTGTAGGTCAGCAATTTTTTTGCAATGCGCCAGTCCGATTCCTGAGCCCTCGTATTCGTGTCTGCTGTGAAGTCGATTGAAAATGGTAAACATTTTCTCTCTGCCTTCTTCAGGAACGCCCACACCATTATCACGAACTTCAAGAATGAACTTGTCTGAATATTCATTGCAATACACCTGTATTACAGGAGCGATTTCTGGTTTCCTAAACTTAATTGCATTGGTGAATAGATTTTGAAACAACTGTCGCAACTCAGTTGAATAAGCAATGATTGTCGGCATTTTTTCAATTTCGAAACGTGCCTCATTTTCTTGGATATTCAATTTCAAATCTTCTAGAACATGACCAATCAATTCGTTCAAATCAACCTTTTCACTAGCCTTTTCGGCTCCTATTTTAGCATAACCCAGTAATCCTTTGATCAACTTAATCATGCGTTCTGTAGAACGATCTATAAATTGCAAGTATTCTTTTTCTTCCTCATCCAACTTTTCCTCAGCGCTCGTTGTAATCAATTCGATTAGTGAAGTGATATTGCGCAATGGTTCTTGCAGGTCATGTGAAGCTATGTAAGCAAATTGCTCCAGCTCCTTGTTTTTTCTTTCTAATAAATTACTCTGCTTTTCTAATTCCAATTCATATTTCTTTCGTTCCGAAATATCACGAAGATTGAACACCATTGCTTCAATGGCTGGAACATGAAACAAGTTTATTCCAAATGCTTCAATCCACAGGTAATGACCATTCCGGTGTTTTATTTGATACTCAATAGTGATTGAGTCATTGGGGTTTTTCAATTGATCCCATTTCAATGGAAAATCATCAGGATGAACCAAATCATGCATTGGAATAGATCTGAACTCCTCCTCAGTGTAGCCTAAAATTTTAGTCAAATTCGGACTCACATACTTCAATCTGGTTGGCGTGGTAACAATATACAAGTCTCCACCGTGTTCGAGAAGAGCTCTTTGGTTTTCCTCGCTTTCAATGAGTTTATTTTCCGCGTAAACCAAGCTTGTAACATCTTGAGCCTTTCCGCAGAACTGAATTACTTTTCCTCGCGCATCTCGTTTGAAAACAAGACAATTCATTTTAAAATGTCTTGTTCCAATAGGTGTATTCTCCAAACGGATTCTGCGTTCTGTTATAACATCATCTTCAGACGTTGCCATTTCGAGCAATAACCGCGATATAATTTTTCGATCATCTTCGTGAACCAAGTTCCCAAAGAGTGCGCTTCTCTTTAATTCATCATCAGAATCGGAGTCTTTGAAATATTTCGAAATCCATGGATTAGAGAACACCACTTTGTTCGACTCTAAATCATAAATGAAAATATAGCTTGGAAGTGTCTTGAATATTTTCTCAATAAAATTTCTGCTTTCTTCCAACTCGCGGGCAGAAGCTATCTTTTCCGTGATATCAGATGCCACGGTAAACACCTGATGATCTTTTCTCACTGAGCGCAATTCTATAAAACACACTCCTCTATTCTTTGTGATAAAACGCGCTGTGAACTGCACCTTTCGATCAGTTGTTCTCAGAAGGTTGAAATAATCAGAAGTGTACTTTTTATCATCGAAATGAACGAAGTCAACGATATGTTTTCCTAAAAAATCGGAAGTAGCATACCCCAACAATTCTTCCCATGCATTATTTATCCGAATAAAATTACCCTCGAGGTTGGTGACACAAAAAAGTCCATCTGAGAGATTAAAGAATAAATCGAGTTCGAAAAAATTATTTGGATCAATAAAGGAAGCAATTGGACTAGTGTTATCCACTTTTACCAAAGTTCCAATCATACGGTGCACTTTTCCATCCTCTTCAATTAATCCGCGAC
>JBJOKO010000034.1:0-13002 GCA_046046035.1 Bacteroidota bacterium
GATAGTAGGAGAGACATGAGGGTGAGGGTTTGTTTGGACATTTGTTCGTGGGGTCGTGGGTTCGTGGGTTCGTGGGGTCGGGAGTTCGTGGGGTCGGGAGTTCGTGGGGTGGTGGGGTTGTGAAGTCTTGGGGTGGTTATTGGGTTGATATGGTTTTTAGGACTTCTAGGGCTTTGGGGAAGGTGGAGTTCATAAAATTAGAATATTGAGGGAGGGTGTCAACTTCAACGCGCAGGTGGGTTTGGCCGTTAACTTCTGTAAGATGATATTCTTCAAATGCTTCAGACCATGTGTTGGAGTTGTCGGAATTGAGCACTTCTTTAAAGTCCACAATTTCTCCGAGGTGTTCGAAGATGAGGGTTGATTTATCGATTCTTTTAAAAACATTGCTATACATTCCATGACCTTCTGGAGTAAGCAGATGCACACGATTTCCTTCTTTCAGTTCGCCTTCATAATAAGAGCCTTCACTAAATACTGAGGTCCACAAAGAATAGCTCTCTGCTCCCCACAATTTTTCCCAAACAAGGGAACAAGGAGCAGGAATGTTTATTTCAAAAATGAGGCGAACTGTTTCCATAAAAATATGAGCGAAGCGAATAGTAATAAAAATGAGCGAAGCGAATGAATTAAAAAAATGAGCGAAGCGAATGGTAAAAAAAAAGCACACGCAAGTGTGCAATTCAGAGGGGGCACATGCGCGAAGCGCATTACACACGCGCCGCAGGCGTGTTACACCCCCGCACGAGCGGGGTACACCCCTCCGGAAGCGAAGCGCCCGGAGGGTACACACCCGAAGGGTCAATCATATTTCGGCTTCTTGTCACGCTTCTCCGCCTTCTTCTCTTTTGCAGTCTTTGTTGCGACTTTCTTAACTTCTTTCTTCTGGTCTTGTCCTTTTCCCATGATATTGTTGTTTTGAAATTTCTATCCCAAATGACAACATTTTATTCCAAATTTCCAAAAATCATTGAGCCTTCTTTTTCAACCTCAATAGCATGACTTATCTCATTTCGTATTCTATCCCTTTGTTTTTTCTTCGTTCGCTTATTCACAAAATACTTCGTGTAAAATGAAAATCGCAACCGTTGACTACGCCGATTACATCTCTGGCGATCCCATTCTCAAAGCCGCTTTCATCAAGAAATTAGGTGATGCCTTTTCAGAAATCGGATTCGCTATCGTGGCAAACCATGGTGTTTCAATTGAATTGAAAGAGAAGCTCTATTCTACTGTACAAAACTATTTTGCCCAATCTGACGACCTTAAAAAGAAAGATGAGGACATCAAGAATGGCGGTCAGCGCGGTTATGTGAGCAAGGGTCGCGAAACAGCTAAAGGCTACAACCAAGCGGACTTAAAAGAATTCTATCACGTTGGACAAGTGGTGACAGATGGGGATGCGATTAAATCAGAATATCCTGACAATATCTGGCCAGAGTCGATGCCTGAATTCAAAGAGGTGACGATGGAAGTGTACCGCACTTTTGAAAAAACCGGTCGTGATTTGCTTCGCGCTATCGCTCAGTATTTGGAGTTGGACGAAAACTATTTTGATGAAAAAATCCACAACGGAAATAGCATTCTTCGACTCTTGCATTACTATCCCGTTCAAGATATTAGTCAAGTTCCTGAAGGTGCCGTGCGCGCTGGTGCTCATGAAGATATCAATCTGATTACACTCCTCATGGGAGCGAGCGCAGCAGGATTGCAAGCTCAAAAAATGGATGGCACTTGGCTCGATGTTTCTCCTGAGCCAAACCAAATTGTAATTAACATGGGAGATATGCTTCAACGTTTGACCAATGGTAAATTGAAGTCAACAACCCATCGAGTAATTAACCTGTCAAAAGAAGAAATGCTCAAGCCGAGATACTCAACTCCATTCTTCTTGCATCCAAGATCAGATATGGACCTCACCTGTCTAGAAAGCTGCATCAACGAAGCAAACCCCAAACGCTTCCACAACATGACCGCTGGAGAGTATCTAGATGAAAGAATTACGGAGCTAGGGTTGAAAGGGTAGGTTTTAAACAGTGTGGCAGTTAATTAGTGTGGCAGTGCGTCAGTAAAATAGTGTGGCGGTTAGCCAGTGAGACTGTTAGCCAGTGAAAAGGATTTTCATCACTGCCAAACTGTTTCATTGTCTCACCGCCACACTGTTTCATTGTCTCACCGCCAAACTGTCTAACTGCCACACTGATTTCACTAGTCTCGCAAAATCTGAAGTTTCCCAACACTTTCTCGCTTGTCGATCTTAACCTGAACTATGTAAAGTCCATTTTCGAGGTTATCCATTGAGAATTGGCTTTTCCATTTGTTCTGATATACTATTCTTCCTGATAAATCGGAGATGGTAACGAATGCATTCTCATTGTCCCATGTGATGATCTCGAAATTACCATCGGATGGATTTGGATAGATGATAACGTCATTTTCAGATGAAGCAGCCAATTCTTCTTCAATATCGAGAATGGTGAAATTACTAGAGCCTGCAACACTTACACAAAAGGATTGTCCGAAATCGCTTGGTGGATTTTGACCAAATACAGGACTCACTCTAACTGAATATGTTCCTCCATATTGAAAACCATTCGATGGTTTTATTTGGAAAAATTTGGTATTGTTCGGTCCATAATAAATCATCGGAAGACTTGGAATATCTGTGCGAGTGACTTCCCACGCGTAACTCTGACATCCACAGATATGTGTAGTTTCTTGTATGTAGGAATACATGCTTTTTACAATCGGACATTGATCTGACGTTCGAATGCCTGCATTGTTAGCAGCACCGACATTCATCAAACTAATTTGAGTGCCTTCTACTGCAACGAATTCTGAATTGTTGAGCCCATCATTCAATTGATAGATCGCATCAATGGTAACGTTGTAAGATGTGTTGTATGTCAATCCAGCAACCGATGAAAGTGCGATTACTGTAGAGCCATACTTGGTATAGCTTATCGTTTCTCCTCCCAAGACTGGAGCGAAATGAAAAGTATATCCTTGCGCAGCAACATAATCGGCTTTGTAATTTGAACACAAACTGAAATTGGTATAGGAATAATCGCAAACTGTGGAAAGAAGCTTAGACATACACACGGAGAATTGACCGCTTCCCAAATTTGAATTGTAGTTTCTAACTGCTAGAAAATACGTGGCACCGGGAGTAAGTCCTCCAAAGTTTAGTTTTTCATTTCCCAGTGTTGAATTGACGTTTTCAGTTTGAATCAAGTTGCCATTGCTGTCTTGTAATTCCAATAGCAAGTTGCTTGAACTCGTGTTCGCTTGAATACGAATACCGCTGGTTGGCGCTGTAAATGAATACCAAAGATCTTCTCCTGTAGGACAAACGCTCTCACTTTCATTGGAAGCTGAAGCCTCCGTGAGATCACCAGAAATTGATACGCATGTGTTTACATTTCCTACAGTAACAGGAATCGCATTTGCTCGAGAGTCATTCGCCGCATAGCTAGCAGAACACTGAGATGAACCTGTAGTGATAAGAGTAGGAGTGAGATCACTTTCATAAACCCTAACATAGTCTATTTCATAGGTGGCAGGAAACTGCGTTGTTCCATCAGGATATCCCGGCCAGTTGCCGCCAATCGCTAGATTGAGCAAAAGAAAGAATGGTTTCTGAAATGTGCTTTGTGTATTATTTCCAGCAGAAAAATTGTATTGAAAATAGTTGACATCATCTACATAAAAACGAGCATAATTTTCATTCCAGATTACACCATACGTGTGAAACTCGTTGGGTGTAATAGGAGAGGTGCCTCCACTATTTGTATTGCCTCCATTGAACCAATGCACTGTACCATGAACAACATTTTCATTGTTGATGTGCTCCATGATATCTATCTCTCCACAATGCGGCCAACCATCGATGCCAATGTTTTCACCAAGCATCCAGAACGCAGGCCAAACGCCTTGTCCATAAGGTATTTTCAAACGAGCTTCTACTTTTCCGTATTGGAATTCGAACTTGTTGTTGGATATCAAACGTGCTGATGAATAAGGGCTACCGTTTGAATTTTCTTGAATGGCTTTGATATTTAGAACTCCATTTGAAATGAAAGAATTTGCGCTGCTTGCTGTATAGTTTTGAAGTTCATTATTTCCCCAACCCCAGTTTCCTAACTCATGTGTCCAAGAGTTGGCATCAATCGCACTTCCAGTGAATTCATCGCACCACACCAAGCTCCAGTTGGGTTCTACCTCGGGTATACAATTGCTGCAAGAATTGTAGCATACTACATCTAGAACCGTTGCACCAGTTATGTTTAGGTATCTATTCGTGAATCCGAAATTGGTAACTGTGCATGATGCACCGGCTTGAAAGTTTTCACCGCCAGCCCAATTATCATAAGTGAATTTGTATTCTAATCCGCCTGCAGGAATGTCTATTGTTGTTTCCCAAATGTTGTCACCATTGACATCTGTCATGTAGTTGCAATCACCGCACCAGCCATTGAAATTACCGGCAACTGCTGGAGTTGTAAATCCAGTTTCGTTTTCCATATTCACTTTGAAAGTAATATTGAAAGCATGACTTTGAAGTGCAAATAGACATAGCACGATCGAGTAGAGAAGTGGTCTTAGCATGGTTTGGTTTTTTGCTAATATACACTTTTTGTACAAATTACAATAAGCACTTTTGAAAGATGTAAATATCTAGAGCTTAGGCTATTTCTAGAATGATGTAGCGCGTAGGACCAAAGGAAAATGCATCACCTTTGATTTTCCCCATAAAGACTTTTCCGATGGGTGAAGCAGGGGAGATCACGAATAGATTTTGCCCCTCAAATTCAATCTTACCAAGCCCAATTCCAATATAAAATATACCCTTATCGGTGGTCACCAAGCTTCCCGAATGAACATTCGGTTTGTATTCTGAATTTTTTAAAGAAAGTAATTGTTGAAGTTGGTTCTGAAGTTCACCAACTTGCTTTTGCAATTGTTCTTGTTCTAAGTGAATCATAGCACGACCGGTTTCATGCTTGTCACCAGCAGAACTCTTGTCCTCGCTCTCCGCTCCAGCCCGCAATTCCGCAAGCTGCATCTCCAGCCCCCTCAGCTTTGAATGCAGAAGGCCTAAGCAATGGTCGTGTATTTTTGATTTTTGATTTTTGATTGTGGCTGTTGGCTGTTGGCTGTTGGCTATAAGCTATAAGCTATAAGCTATAAGCTATAAGCTATAAGCTATAAGCTATAAGCTATAAGCTTTATAAAAGGGTGGTTAAATTACAAATAAAAAATAAACAATAAAAAATCAGCAATTATCCATCATACATCAAACATCAACCCTTTAGAGAGAGCATTTCCCTTTCCTTACCGCATAGAGAAAAAAGCTCTCTAGCTTGGCTCTGGCCCATGGGGTTTTTCTTAGGAATTTTAGACTAGAATTTATGGAAGGATTCGCTTTGAAACAATTGATTGGAACTGCAATTGCCAGTTCTTCCCAACCGTATGCCTCAACCAACTTGGTGACAATTGTCTCAAGTGTTATGCCGTGTAGGGGATTGTTTTTTTGCTTCTCTACTTCCATGTCCATATTCTTTTACTCCGACAAAGGTAGTCTGCAAAGAGAAATAGACCTACTTCGTTATTCTGATTTGATTGTGCGTAGTGTTTGTACTACATTTTCTTTATCCAAAATACGAACGAAATAAACGCCTGTAGACCATTCAGAAGTGTTGATTGAATTGTTTTGGCCGACCAAATTTCCAGTTGCAATCTTCTCACCCAAAGTGTTCACGACTTCGTAAGTGAAATTCGAAGTAGCAGCACTTGTGGTCACGTTTAACTGTGATGTAAATGGAGTAGGATAGATACTTACAGGATTATTTTCGGTTTCACTCACTCCAACTTCTAATTGCTGGAAAACACGGATGTAATCCACTTCCATCGTTGCAGGGAAAGTTGCTGTACCGTCAGGATTGCCCGGCCAATTGCCACCTACTGCCACATTCAACAAAAAGAAATATGGATTTTGGAAAACAGTACCGCTGTTGTTGCCATTAGAGTATACAAATTCATTGTAGAAGTTTCCATCCACAAAGAATTGAATCTTTGTTTCATCCCAAATGATCCCATAGATGTGATACTCGGTAACATCAGTTGAATAAGAACTTCCATCGTAAGAGTGACCATTGTTGTACCAATGAACAGTTCCATGCATCATTGGTTCGTTGTTGACATGCTCCATGATGTCGATTTCCCCACATGCTGGCCATCCAATGGTTTCGATGTTTCCACCCAACATCCAGAATGCTGGCCAAATACCTTGTCCAACGGGCATTTTCATTCTGCATTCTACCTTTCCATATTGGAATTCAAATTTATTATTGGTGATAATGCGACCTGAAGTGTAATTCGCACTTCCGAATGTTTCTTGACGTGCTGTAATCTTTAGTGTTCCGTTGTTTACAGCCACATTATCTTCATCATTTGTGTAGTACTGGAGTTCGTTGTTTCCCCAACCACTATTGCCATATTCATAGGTCCAAATGTCTTGATTCAATGTTGTGCCTGAGAATTCATCAGACCAAATTAATGACCAAGAGGTTTGAGAAAATCCTAATTGTGTAATAGCCACTAAAGCTATCGTTGTAAGTATTGCTTTCATAATTATTAGTCTTAGTGGTTGATAATGATTTTTTCAGTGATTGTTCCTAAATCAGAAATGATTTCGATAAAATATACTCCATTAGAAAGTGTGCTCGAATCTATTGTGTTCTCTTGGAGAAGCGCAATAGGATTTGAGTAAACTACCTGTCCTGACGTGTTTTTCAAGGTAATAGTACCAGCAGTTTGGGCTGGTATGTTGATATTGATTTTTTCATTTGCAGGGTTAGGATATACAGAAATTGTAGCCAATTCATTTTCTAATAAACCGAGTGAACAGTCGGTACAAGCTTCCCAACAAACAAGAGGAATAATGGTTGATTCAGTGATTGTAATAATGCGGTGCACGCCAGATGGGGTATTAACAGTGCATGTACTTTGTTCAATGTTCTCTTCGATAGCACCGTTATTTAGTGTAAAGAAATACTCATAAACACCTTGTAGAAGTGGAAGAGTAACACTCCAAATTCCGTTTTCGCCTTGTGTTAATGGTTCGCAGCCATCACAGAAATCATTGAAGTCGCCTGCGATTTCAACACTTGTAGCTGCAGTATTCGAAAGATCTAGATTGAAGGTAACGTCCATAGGAGTAGGAGGAATGCACTCGCCGCATTCTTCCCAACATACCACATCTATTATCATGTCATCTTGAACATCTAAATAGCGATTCGTGAATTGACCATTAGTAACGGTGCAAGAAGAACCTGGAGTTAGTTGCTCTGAACCACCCCAGTTATCGAAGGAGTATTTGTACTCATAAGTACCTTCGAAGAGTTGGATGGTAATTTCCCAAACTCCATCACCGTTGGCATCATTCATTTGTGCGCAGTTGCCGCACCAGTTGTTAAATGTACCATTGAGTTCTGGTGTATTGAAACCAACAACATAATTCATGTCTACTTGAAAAGTAACGCTATGAGATGATGGAACTTCAGCACATGACAAACAGCTTTGCCAACATACAACAGGTAGTGTGATATCGGAATTCAGATTCAAAAATCGATTGGTGAACTGACCGTTGGTTACAGTGCAATTAGTGCCTGCAGTCAACATTTCTTGCCCGGTCCAGTTATCATGAGAGAATTTGTATTCGTGATAACCGCCGTCAAGTTGAATAGTAATTTCCCAAACTCCATCGCCGTTGGCATCGGTCATAGGTGCGCAGTTGCCACACCAATTGTTGAATGTACCATTGACTTCTGGGGTAGTAAATCCTATCATGTTCGTCATGTCTACTCGAAAGGTTACGTTGAAACTATAAGAGTAATAGGAGACTAGAATTAATAAGAATGAAGATAGATATTTGATCATCTTGAAGGGTTTGATTTGACGAATATAAGTTATTGTAGATTATACAATAAGTATTTTCAGAGAAATCTTTTGTAAAACCCAATCACTCTAGTTTGTGAAGGCAAAACCCACAACAAATGTTTTATAGAGATCGTCCACCCCGTTGTATACTAAGCCTATTCCGGCATGTACGAATGAGTAGTCAAGCACAAGTCCGAATTCTGCAATAGGTTTAATCAAAGATGTATCTTCATTGTACGCCCATTCGGTTCCTGTCAAGGCACCTGTTTGATAATCAAATACATTCATTTCATAAAATTCAGGATAATATCCAACACCCGCACCTGCGTAGCAATAGATAGGATAGGCAATTCTTTGTGTAACTCCCATGGTGGCATCGAAACGTGCGTTCTTTTTGGTTCCGGTGAAGGTGGAAGTGTTGTAAATATTATTTGGAATCTTGCCTTCTTTATTCACAGTATATCCTGTTGTGGTTGTGAGAATTCCTTTGCTTGCTCTCATTGCCCAATGGAATCCAAGACGCATTGTATTAGATGTTGCTAGTCTGAATCCTTTTGCATCTTTTTCATCAAATGAATAGCCTAATTCGAGCTTATCAATTCTTCCCCAGCGTGTAGCAAGCTTTTCAGAGGTATTGAGTTTCGTGTTTAACGCTGAGTTTGGAGTACAGTCACGATACACCTTTCTGTAGAAAATACTGGCATTTACTTGTGATGTACTATTTCTTTCCTTCGCATACAAGTCCCCGCACTTCTCATAAATGGTGCATAGTCTGTCCTTGGTGTAAATAGTGGTTTCATTTCCAAAGAAGCGATTCTCCATGCTCTTATAGGCTTCTTCTGCTTTTTCTAAATTGCATTCCATAGCATATGCTATTGAAAGGTTTGAATAATACTCCAAGCAATAGTTCTTGCATGTTTTGTAATGTATTCCATCCGGAAATTCATCTAGGTAATTCAAATAGTCTGATATCGAGTTCGCATTCTTTACATAGATCCAAGCTAACTCATCAACGCATATATTCATTTGTGAAGATGTGTAGTTGCTGTAGCCCTCTAATTTCCCTACTGTATTGTAATGATCATAGGCTTGCTCCCAATCTCCTTTTTTGAAGTAACTCTCAGCCATCTCGAATTCAGATTCAAGTTTTCTCAACTTGATTATTTCTGGTGTTGACTCAATTCTATTTTTTAAAGTATTGATTTCTGTCAAGAATGAACCTTTTGCTTTTGGTCTGATCTCATCAATAACAACTAATGCACGCTCGTATTCTTTTTGTTCTGTTAAGATGAATAGTCCATTCGCCGCGGCATCTAGCCTGGTGGCATTACTTCTCCATAGGTCTATCCAATTCTCTGCAGATTCAAGCGGACTTCCTTTTTTCTCTGCTTCAATGGCTGCGGATTCTAAATCTTGAATTTTCGAACTTGCATTAATTTCTTGTTCAAGTTCTGTTAGTTTATTTCCGAGAAGACTTGTGTCTTTTTGTTTCGCCTTGTTGAGGTATTTCATTGCTCTATCTTGATCTCCCTGTTTATGAAAACCATAGGCAACATAGTAGCATCCATTGGCGAATGATACATCTTCAATGTTCAGGTTGGTGCCTTCTACAATCAATGAATCCCAATCCCCTTGTCTAACGATGTTTTGAAGAGAATTGTCCATTGAAATATACTCAGTACTTTGTGCAATGAGTAATACCGAGAAAAAGCTGAAAAGTAGAGTAAGGGCTGTTTTATTTGTTTTCATCGTCTGCTATGCTTTGTACTGCTCTACTTAATTTTGCTTGTCCTCTATTGGCGTTTCGATCTCCATTGCTAACAGATCCTGAAGATTGAACTCCAATTGCTCTGTCATACATGGCCTGAGTTTCTGAATCGTAGAAACACTCTCCGTGAAAGTCGAGTGTTCCAACACATTGCATTCCTTGGTTCCATCGCAAGTAATGAGAAGGGCCAACTGGAAAGCAACCGCATTGCGACATAGAGCATGCATCAGCTATTCGAATTTGTTCTGAACCTACATATCGATCTATTTCTTTTAACGCTTTATCACCCTCACCAACTGCAATTGCATACGAACCTTGCGCTCCAATGATAGCCATCTTGCGAGAGTTTATCGCATCATTCAAAATTTCAATTTTATCATCATACGCTTCTCTAAGATCTTGCACCAATGCAGTTTCTCTTTTCAGGCGTGTAGCATCTAATTGAAAGATGTCGTCTCTGTTTTTGGATAATTGACTTTCGTTGTTTGTTTGATCAGCATCTCTTTTGTAGTCCAAAGCATTAATGGCGCTTTCATTATCTGAAAGATCATTTTGAAGAATAAGTAATTGTGATTCTTTGGTTGTTCTTTGATCTGCTGAAAGAGAAGTTTTTGCAAGGTCTTTATTGAGATCCTCAATAGCATTTTTTATTTGGATAATGCGGTTGCTTAATGTTGTTCTTTCAGCTTGATAGTAATTTACCTGATCAGACTCAAGGTTTTCAATTCTAAATATGTCTGCATTCAGTAACTTCTTTTTTGAATCATCAGAAGCACGCAGTTTGGCTATCACATCAGCCTTTTTTTGAACGAACTCTGCCTCTGTATTGAGAATTTTATTTTCTAAAGTAAAAATGTCATCTTCTGCTACATGCTTCGCTGCTAAAGCACTTACAACATCTTCGAGATGAAAAAGTGCCACTCTTTTTCCTTGATCGGTTACTTTCTCCGCGTATTTAGCAGCCAACTCTTGCATCTCTTTGCAGATGCGTTCGATGTCATAATTTGCTTTATCTATTTTGTCATTTATTTGAACACGCTGCTTTACATATTCATTGGACTCATTTTGAAATGCAAAGATTTCATCTTCTATTTTTTGAATTTCTGCGTCAAATTGTGCTTCTTTTTTTGCAATTAACTCTGGTGATGCTGCCACTGCTGTTCCTTGAACTTCGGTGAGATGGGCATAGAAACCTATGTTCAATTGTGTTTCAATTTCGGTCTTTGTTCTGCTACATTGATCACAATAGAGTCCGCTTCTTAATTCATTTAGAGCCTCGCTTTTGCGAAGTTTTGCCATCGAAAGTTGGCGTTTTAATTCTGCAAGCTTATTGCTTTCTTCGTCGTAGGAATCGTTCCTTTCGCGCTCTAAATCGAGAATTTTATTCCTTAAATCATCAACAGACCTGCCTTTTGATTCAATAGATACTACTGTGGATTCTCCATCTGTTTGACCGTGAACGGTGCTTAAGTTGATGGAAAAGAGAATAATGAGCGCCGCAAAACGCAAAACGGTGAGGTGTTTCATCAATATAGTTAGGTTGAAATGCACAACAATTTACGGCTTATTGAGCGCATATCGCTTTTTTGACGAGGACGTTAATAATGTTTCTAAAAAGCTTAGTCTTATATTCAATCAATAATTAAATTGAAATCACTTCATAAAATAGATGTTAATGATATTATATTCGCAACCTAAAGTTGAAAATTATGAAAAGGATATTTTTTCTATTGTCCCTTGTAGCTATTATCGTTTTGTCATCTCTTTATGGTTGCAGAAAAGAAGAAGAAAAGGAGTTGTACTCAAATCATGAATTCCAAGGTTCTAATTGCAATAATGGAATTCAAGATGGCACTGAGACAGGCGTGGATTGCGGTGGTACTTGCTCTGCGTGTATTACTGTTGACTTGTCTTGCAATCAACCGAATAACACCATCAAATGGAACGGAACTTCAACTTCTGTTTTAAGTTCCAATATGGAAGATGGTGAAGTTACTATTCACCCTCCATCTGGTGGAACACTTTATCTGGACTTTGGAAGTACCAATCCTGAGAATGGCATTTACGTGGGCACTGCCGCTTCTGGTGGAAATGGTTATGTGTGGATGTACTATGTTCCTTTCGGTGGTTCAATGTATCAATCTTATTACTACACAGGAACAGTTCAAGTCACCGTGAGTGGTTCGAATATCAATATTCAAGGATGTAACTTGAAAATGTCCAATGACAGCGGTTCTACATACAAGCTGTTGAACATGAACGTAAACTGCTTCTAATCGATTAACCTGAATAGTATGAAACTTAGATATATACTTTTTTCTCTTTTGTTATTGCCTGCATTCTCTGGTTCTTCTCAAGTTACAGTGAGTGTTTTGAAAGATGATCCTGAAGGCTTGAATATTTTTCGTGTGAAAATTCCTATTTGGATTATACAACCAGCTACAGCGAATTTTTCAATTTATGCTGCAGATTTTGGATTGGAAGCTCAGGTAAATGATAGATTTTACTTCAGTTCCTCATATAATACTTTACTAGCAGACAGGCTCCTTCCTGATAGTCAAGATGGATTGGAGTTTCCTGCAACTTCGTATGTTGCTTCTAAATATGAAGATCAATGGTCCAGATACTTCCATGTGGAAGGTACTTATTTCTTCAAAAAATATTTGGAACAAACTGAATTGACAATTGGTGTAAAAAGTTCTGGCAATACGCGTTATGTCGTTTCTGTACCAGCAAAAGTTCTGAAGAAAACGGGTTTTCGTTTCGCATACAGAAAGGGTTTTCAATGGTATCACTTGGGTGGTGATGAATCATTTAAATCAGACGTTGAATTTGATACAGAAGATCAATCCACTTACTTGAACTATACCCAGATTAGATTGGGTATTGCTCGAGCGAAGACAACTAATTTGTTTGTGAATTTGAAGGGATATGGTGACAGGTCCAATTCGGGCACGTCATTTTTTTATGCAGATATCATTTTACCGATCTCTCAAAAATTTGATGATGTATATTATTTCAAGCGATCAACAGGTGGATCATCTGGTAATGGAAATACAGTTTATTACACTTCACATAAGATCGATGAATACAATGAAAAGCAGAAAGTTGGATTCGAGGTAGGATGGCGAATTCTGCCAACTTCAGGTCTTATGGGGTATCAAGTTCAGTTTGGTACTGTAACTGGACTTAAGGGATATTTTGCTCCTTATCTTGAAATGGGGATGACTCTTCAATTAGGTAATAGGGCGAAACTTGAATCTTAATTTTTGAAAATTCTAATTCTAATCGAA